>JAYTYH010000312.1:0-15785 GCA_043742485.1 Rhizobacter sp. | reverse complement strand
CGGCTCTCGGCGTAGTGCTCGACGTGCATGCCGACCTTGGCACCGTAGGTCGCGGCCAGGGCCTCGCCGCCGGCCGAGGAGCAGATCGTGCGGTCGAGCCGCGAAGCGCCGAGGCGGTTGAAGAAGCGGCCGGCCATGCTCTCGCCCTGCACCATGCCCATGGTGCCGGCGTAGCTGTAGGGCACGATCGCCTCGGCGTTGGCGCCGTCGGTCCCGGCAGCGCGGTGCAGGCGTGCGGCGATGTCGGCCAGCGCCTCCGCCCACGCGACCGGCTCGAAGCGGCCGAGGCCCTTGGGGCCGACGCGCTTCATGGGCCGCAGCACGCGCTCGTCGTGGTACGTGCGCTCGGTGTAGCGCGACACCTTGGTGCAGAGGGCGCCATGCGTGGTCGGATGGTCGGGGTCGCCGCGGACCGAGACGGCGACGCCGTTGTCGACCGTCACGAGCATGGCGCAGGTGTCCGGGCAGTCGTGCGGGCAGGCGGCGCGTACCGTCGTCGAAGTCATCTTCAAACTATGGCACAGGCCCTGCCTCGGCCCGGTGCCGCGAAGTAAACTGCCATGGTAAGGAGCACCTCATGCAAGTCATCGAATCCATCCTCGCCGATGCGGCGCAGATCTCGGCCCTGCGCCGGGATATCCACGCCCATCCCGAGCTTTGCTTCCAGGAAGACCGCACCTCCGACCTGATCGCGAAGCAGCTCACCGAGTGGGGCGTGCCGATCCACCGCGGCATGGGCAAGACGGGCATCGTCGCCATCTTCAAGAACGGCACGAGCGACCGCGCCGTCGGCCTGCGCGCCGACATGGACGCCCTGCCGATCACCGAGTTCAACACCTTCGAGCACAAGAGCACGACGCCGGGCAAGATGCACGCGTGCGGGCACGACGGCCACACCGCGATGCTGCTGGCGGCGGCCAAGCATCTCTCGAAGCACCGCAACTTCGACGGCACCGTCTACCTGATCTTCCAGCCCGCCGAAGAAGGCGGCGGCGGCGCCCGCGAGATGATCAACGACGGCCTGTTCGAAAAGTTTCCGATGCAGGCGATCTTCGGCGCCCACAACTGGCCCGGCCTTGCCGTCGGCCAGTTTTCCCTGAAAAACGGGCCGGCGTTCGCGTCGAGCAACGAGTTCCGGATCGTCGTCCGCGGCAAGGGCGCGCACGCAGCGATGCCGCACAACGGCATCGACCCGGTTCCGGTCGCCTGCCAGATGGTGAGCGCGTTCCAGACCATCATCAGCCGCAACAAGCGGCCGATCGACGCCGGCGTGATCTCGGTGACGATGATCCATGCCGGCGAGGCCACCAACGTCGTGCCCGACAGCTGCGAGATCCGCGGCACCGTGCGCACCTTCACCCTCGAGGTGCTGGCCATGATCGAGCAGCGCATGCAGGCGATGGCCGAGCACACCTGCAAGGCCTTCGGCGCCGAGTGCGAATTCGAGTTCAAGCGCAACTACCCGCCGACGATCAACCATCCGGCCGAGACCGAGTTCGCGCGCAAGGTGATGACCGACATGGTCGGCGCCGACAACGTGATCGAGTTCGAGCCGACCATGGGCTCGGAAGACTTCAGCTACTTCCTGCAGGAAAAGCCCGGCTGCTACTTCCTGATCGGCAACGGCGACGGCGACCACCGCGACATGGGCCACGGCATGGGCCCGTGCATGCTGCACAACCCGAGCTACGACTTCAACGACGATCTGATCCCCCTCGGCGGCTCGCTCTGGGTGCGCATGGCCGAGGCCTGGCTGGCCGCGCCGAGGTGACGACGGAAGACACGTCGGCCGGGCACACGGCCGCCCCAGTCCCGGCCGCGCCGCCTCGGGCGGCAGCGACCCCAGAGAGCATGGGGGCGAAACATTTCGCGCAGACGTACGCCGAGGCACGCGACAAGTTTTTCGCGGCGGCCCACTTGCGCGGCCTCGGCATCGAGACGCATCTGCACCCGCTGCGCGGCCGCGACGGCGAGACGCTGGCGATGGACGTCGCCCGCGCCGGCCCGGCCGACGCCAGGTCGCTGCTCGTGATCAGCAGCGCCTGCCACGGCGTCGAGGGCTTCTGCGGCTCGGGCGTGCAAGGCGCACTGCTCGCCGACGACGCCTGGCTGGAGGCCGCGCATGCAGCCGGCGTCGCCGTGCTCTACATCCACGCCCTCAACCCGTACGGCTTCTCGTGGTGGCGGCGGACGACGAACGAAAACGTCGACCTCAATCGCAACTTCCGTGACTTCACGGTCGCACCCGTGCGCAACGCCAGCTACGACGAGATCGCGACCTTCGTGGTTCCCGACGCCTGGCCGCCCGAGGCCGCCGCCATCGCCGGCCTCGGCCGCTTCGTCGCCGAGCGCGGCGCGAAAGCGCTGATGCAGGCCATCTCCGGCGGCCAGGTCCACCACCCGAACGGGCTCTTTTTCGGCGGCACGGAGCCGACCTGGAGCCACGTCACGCTGCGCCGTGTCCTGCGCGAGCACGGTGCGCGCTGCGAGCGGCTGGCCTGGATCGACCTGCACACCGGCCTCGGCCCCAACGGCCACGGCGAGCGCATCTCCGCGGCCCGCGACGACCCCGCCACCTTCGCCCGCGCCCGCGCCTGGTGGGGCGACGTCACCTCGATCTACGACGGCTCCTCGACCTCGGCGCTGGTCACTGGCCTGATGTGCTCGGCCGCCTACGATGAATGTGCGCAGGCCGAGTACACCGGCATCGCCCTCGAGTACGGCACGCTGCCGCAGACGGCAGTGATCGACGCGTTGCGCGCCGACCAGTGGCTCGAGAACCACCCGGCCACCGACGAGGCAACACGGCGCGAGATCAAGCGCCAGGTGCGCGACGCCTTCTATACCGACACCGACGAGTGGAAGGAGCAGATCGTGGCCCAGGGCATCGACGCGGCCTTCGGAGCTGTACGCGGCCTTTCCGCTGCCTGAGCCAGGGCGCCCTGCGCAGTCGGCGCCCGGCCGCGGCACGCTCGCCGCCACCATCCTCGGCTCCGGCCTCGCCTCCATCGACGGCTCGGTCGTCACCATCGGACTGCCGGCAATCGAACGCGACCTCGCCGCCTCGGGTGCCTCGGGCGCGTCGATCCTCCAAGACGCTGAACAATCGTTCGCTGCCACTGCTCGGTGGCGATGTCGCCGGAAAGGCGGAGATCGATGCCTCGACGGACGGCCTGCTGAAGCGGCTCCGCTGGAGAAATGCATTCATGCGAGCATCGTGTCGCGAACCTTTTCAGACCCCTCCGAGGACCACGCCATGACCAGACACCTGAGACTCCTGCTCGGCGCTGCCGCCGCCCTCGCCGCCTTCCAGGCCTCCGCGCAAATGCGCCTCTACGAGCACGACCGCTTCGCCGGGCGCTCGGTCGGCGTCGAGCGGTCGACGCGCGACCTGTCGCAGCTCGGCTTCAACGATCGCGCCTCGTCGGCCATCGTCCGTGGTGGCAGGTGGACGCTCTGCGAGCATGCCCGCTTCGGCGGCCACTGCGTGACGCTGCGGCCGGGCCGCTACCCGTCGCTGAGCGCGATGGGCCTCAACGACCGCGTCTCCTCGGTGCGCCGCGCCGACCAACGACCGCGTCGCTGACCCATGTCGTTCGACCTCGTCTTCTTCGGCGGCACCGGCGACCTCACGTGGCGCAAGCTGATGCCGGCCCTGTTCCAGGCTTTCAGGCACGGCAAGCTCCCCGAAGGCGGCCGCATCCTCGCCGTCTCGCGCCAGGACCTGACCGACGACGGCTACCGCGACTGGCTGCGCGAACGTTCGCACCACTTCGAAGGCGCCAAGCGGCCGAACGACGACGAGTTCGATCGCTTCGGCGCCCTGCTCCACTACCTGCGCCTCGACCTCTCCAGGGCCGACGACTACGGCCGCCTGAAGGCCTGGCTCGGCGAGCGCCCGGCCGACGTCGTCGTCATGTACCTGGCGACCAGCCCCGAGCTCTTCACGACGGTGTGCTCGCAGCTCGGCGCCGCCGGCCTCAATGGCGACAACGTGCGCGTCGTGCTCGAAAGGCCGCTCGGCCGCGATCTCGCCAGCGCCCGCGAGATCAACCGCGTCGTGCGATCGGTGTTCCGCGAGGAGCAGGCCTTTCGCCTCGACCACTATCTCGGCAAGCCATCGGTGCAGAACCTGATGGCGCTGCGCTTCGGCAACGCCCTGTTCGAGCCGCTCTGGCGCCGCGAGTGCATTGCCAACATCCAAATCACGCTCGCCGAGGAGATCGGCGTCGGCACCCGCGGCGAGTTCTACAGCCGCACCGGCGCCTTGCGCGACATGGTCCAGAACCACGCTCTGCAGCTGCTGACGATGGTGGCGATGGAGCCGCCCTCGCGCCACGACGCCGACGCCATCCGCGACGAGAAGCTGAAGGTGCTGCGCTCGCTGAAGCCGTTCACCGCCGAGAGCGTCGCCCGCGATGTCGTCCGCGGCCAATACCGTGCCGGCAACGGCGGCGGCCAGCCGGCCAAGGGCTATCTCGAAGAAGACCACGTGCCGGCCGGCAACCGCACCGAGACCTTCGTCGCGCTGCGCACGGAGGTGCAGAACTGGCGCTGGGCCGGCGTGCCGTTCTACCTGCGCACCGGCAAGCGCCTCGCCGATCGCGATGCCTACATCGTCGTCACCTTCCGGCCGGCGCCGCACAACATCTTCGCGGGAGTCAACCCGCCCAACAAGCTGGTCATCAAGCTGCAGCCGGAAGACGGCCTCGAGCTGCACCTGCTCGCCGCCAAGGGCTCGGCGCAGGGTGAGTCGCTGTCGCCGGTGTCGCTCGACCTCGACTTCGACAAGGCCTTCGCCGAGAACCGCGTCGGCGCCTACGAGCGACTGCTCCTCGACGTCGTCGCCGGCAGGCTCAACCTGTTCGTGCGCAGCGACGAGCAGGAAGAGGCCTGGGCCTGGGTCGAGCCGATCCTCCATGCCTGGCAGGCCGACGACACCGGGCCGCGCCCGTACATGGCCGGCACCTGGGGCCCGGCGGCGGCGAGCGCACTGGTCGCCCGCGACGGCTATGCCTGGGACGAGGAACAGTAGGCGGTTCGGCCTCGGCTGAAGCGAAGGTGGCGGCGAGGCCGATCGGGGCAGCCGCGCCGGCGAGCCGCACGATCGCGACGGCTTACTTCGGATCGAGCCCGCGGATCGGCTTGGCGTCGGCACCGACCGGCGGGATCTCGACGATCTTTTCGTCGATGGCCTCGTCCTTGAAGCTGCCCGGTTGCTTTTCGCTGGCGGCGCGCTCGGAGCGCTCGAGGGCCTGGCGCTGATCGTCGGGCGGAACCCCGGTCAAAGCGTCGGGGCGGGATGCATTCATGTCGTGTCCTTCAGGTCGGCCTCGTGAACTCGCAGTGGAGTCGACCTGGGCGCTCTGCACGAGCCGGCAAGCGCGCGTCGCGATGTGGGAAATCGCTGGCAGACACGGCGGCGCCGATGTCGAACACTCGCCGCCAAGACGGAGGAACTCACATGGCGAACGACAGCGCGGCCGCAACGCGCGACAGGCACTTCTCGATGATCCGTGGCTTCCATCTGGCCGATGTCTTCACGCTCGGCAATGCGGCGTGCGGGGTCGCCGGTGTCGGCATGGCGATGGCGTTCCTGGTCTCGCGCGACGCCCGCGACCTGCTGATCGCAGCTGCGTTCGCGCCGGCGGCGTTCGTCTTCGACGTGCTCGACGGCCGTGTCGCGCGCTGGCGCCAGACCTCGTCGGCGCTCGGCCGTGAGCTCGACTCGCTTGCAGACGTGATCTCGTTCGGCGTCGCGCCCGCGGCACTCGCCTTCGCCTGCGGCCTCAGCGGCGGCTGGGACGCGCTCGTGCTCGTGTACTTCGTCTGCTGCGGAGTCTCGCGGCTGGCCCGCTACAACGTCACCGCCGAGTCGCTCTCGGCCGGCAGCGGCAAGGTGAAGTACTTCGAGGGCACGCCGATCCCGACCAGCGTCGCCCTCACCGCGGTGCTCGCCTGGGCCGCATGGCAAGGCCGCATCGGCGATGCGGTCTACGGCGGCGCCTGGACGTTCCTCGGCGCGACGCTGCATCCGCTGGCCTTGCTGTTCGCCCTGTCAGGCACCCTCATGGTCAGCAAGACGCTGCACATCCCGAAGCTCTGACGGTGGCTTCACGCTCCCTCCCGGTCGCTGCTCCGAAGGAGCGCGGCCGGGACTTCAGGCGCTTCGGCGGGCCGCCTTGTGGATCCACTCCGAGGCCAGCATCTCGGTCGCGACCGAGCGCTCCAGCGGTGAGCGTGACAGGCCCGACGACTCGTAGTGCAGGTTCTCGTAGAGCTCGGCGGTGGCCGGGTGGGCGTCGAGGATGGCCTGCATCGCCTGCTCGGGCACATCGACGAGAAGGGCCGCCTTGAGCTGTTGGACCAAGGCCCGATATTGATCGGCGCCGACAGCGACCGGACTCATTTCCACGCGCTGTAGCAGGCGCGAGAGTGCGATCAGGGTCTCGAGGCGGGTCTGCAGTGATTCGGTACGGGGCGCGTTCATCGGGTCGTCCTTCGGCCCCGCTTGATCGGGGCTGCGGGGCTTAGCTGAGGTCGGCCCGCGCCAGTTCAACCCGCTCAGCCGCCGGCCAGATGCGCCGGCCGTTCCCAGTCGCCACCGAGCGCCTTGACGAGGAACACCGACGTCAGCAGGCGCTGGCCGCTCAGCTGCGCCGACAGCCGCTCGGCGGCGAGCAGCGACTGCTGCGCGGTGATGACGTCGAGGTAGGTCGTGGCGCCACCTTCGTAGCGCGCGGTCGCCAGCTCGAACACCCTGTGCGCGGTCATGACCGCGGTGCGCGATTGCGCATCGGCCTGTTCGAGCGCCGACAGGCCGGTGATGCCGTCTTCGACTTCCTGCATCGCCGTCAGTACGACGCGGCGGTAGTTCGCCACGGTGGCGTCGTAGTTGGCGCGTGCGAAGACGACGTTGGCGTCGAGCCGGCCGCCGTTGAAGAGCGGCTGGGTGACCGAAGCGCCGAACGACCAGAGCAAGCTCGGCACATCGAACAGGCTGGCCAGCGAGCGGCTCTCGAAGCCGCCGCTGGGCCCCAGAGTGATGCTTGGGTAATAGGCGGCGCGGGCGACGCCGACCTGGGCGTTGGCGGCGGCCATCGCGCGCTCGGCGGAGGCAACGTCGGGGCGGCGCTGAAGCACGTCGGAAGGGACGCCGAGCGGCACCGCGGGCGGGACCAGATCGGCGATGTCGGGCACCAGCGTGAACGACGGTGCCGGCGTGCCGGTGAGCGTGGCGATGGCGTGCTCGAAGGGGCCGCGCTGGCGCCGCAGCAGCTCGAGCTGGGTCAGTGTCGTGTCAAGCAGCGCCTGCTGCTGGGCGACGTCGAGGCCCGACGCGGCGCCGAGATCGTGGCGCGTGCTGACGAAGGCGAGCGAGCGCCGTTGCAGGTCGAGCGAGCGGGCCAGCACGTCGAGCTCGATGTCGGTGGCGCGCAGGTTGAAGTAGGCGGTGGCGAGGTCGGTGCCGAGCAGAAGGCGCGCGTTCTCGAGGTCGGCCGCCGACTGTTCGGCGCTGGCCAGCACGCCTTCGACCGTGCGCTGGATGCGGCCGGCGAGATCGAGCTCGTAGCCGACCGAGAGCGAGACGACGAGATCGTTCTGCACGGTCGCGAAGTTGTTCGTGCCGTAGTTGCTGAGCGGCCGGTTCGCCGAGATGCGCTGGCGCGCCGCCCGTGTGCCGAGGCTCACGTTGGGCAGCACGCCGGCCGAGCTGACGGCGACGACGGCGCGCGCCTGCGCCAGCCGGGCTCCGGCCAGCGCCAGTGTCGGGCTGCGCTCGAGCGCCTGCTGCTGCAGGGCGCTCAGGCGGGCGTCGCCGAAGCGCTGCCACCAAGCGCCCTTGAAGGCGGCATCGGCCGGTGTGCCTTCGCGCCACGGCGCTTCGAGCTTCCAGGCCGGCGGCATCTCGACCTCGGGTTGCACGTAATTCGGGCCGGCGACGCAACCGCTCAGCAGCGCCGCGCCGGCCACGGCAGCCAGCGCGATCGATGCCACGACGGCAGCGCGCGAGCCGGTCAAGGCAGAGCCCGTGACGACGGTCCCGAGGCCGCCGCCGAGCTCGCCGCCTCGGCGGCCGCGACGATCACCGCGTCGCCCTCGGCGAGCGAATCCGACGGGTTGACGACGAGCCGGTCGCGGGTACCGACACCTTCGAGCAGCTCGATCGACTGGCCCAGGTTGCGACCGAGCGTGACCGGCCGCAGCCGCACCTTGTTCGCCGCATCGACGACGGCGACGCGCGTGCCCTCGCTGCGGAACAGCAGCACGTTGGTAGACACCGTCAGCGTCGGGCTGGCCGCCAGCGGCAACTCGACCTGCACGTAGGCGCCGGGCAGCAGGGCGCCGTCCTGGTTGCGCAGCGTGATCTCGACCTGCATCGTCCGGGTCGCCGCGTCGATCGAGGCCGACGTGCGCGCGACCTCGCCGGGAAAGGTGCGGCCGCGCAATTCACTCTGCGACACGACGACCTTCTGGCCGCGCTGGACCAGCTGCGCGTACGACTGCGGCACGTTGACGTAGACGCGCAGCGGGTCCATCTGCGTCAATACGAAGAGCACCTTGCCGCTCGAGTCGATGAGGTCGCCGACGTCGACGTTTCGGCGCGTGATCACCCCGGCGAACGGCGCCGTGATTCGGGTGAAGCCCTGCAGCTGGCGCAGTCGCTGCACGTTGGCATCGGCGGCAGCGAGGTTGGCCACCGCCTGCGAGGCGCCGCTGCGGCGCTCGTCGAGTTCTTGCTGAGAGACCACGTCTTTCTTGCGCAACGCCTCCCAGCGCTCGACCGTGCTGCGGGCCAGCGCCAGGCCGGCCGCGGCCTGCTGGCGCGCCGCCTCGAGCTGGGAAAGTTGCTGATCGATCTCGGGCGACTCGATCTCGGCGAGCAGCTCGCCCTTCTCGACGTGGGCGCCTATGTCTTTCGCCCAGCGCTTGACGTAGCCGGCCGAGCGCGCCGCGAGCGGCGACTGCTGGAAGCCCTGCAGCGACCCCGGCAGCGCCAGGGTCTGGCCGGCGCTCGAGGTGCGGGCGAAGGTCGTCTTCACGTAGATCGCCGAGTGCTCTCCGACGTTGGCCTCGAGCACGCGCGCGTTGGCCATGCGGCCGACGATCGTGCGGCCGGCGCCGACTGCGAGCAGCACCAGCACCACGACCGTGGCGATGCGGGTGCCGCGACGAACGCGGGCGTTCGTGGCGGGCGGAGGGAGGTCGCCTTGCGGGTCGGCCATCGTTCAGGTCTCCTGGAGTCGGGGCGTGGCCGGCCCGTGCGCCCCGGCGGCACGGGCAGCGCGGCGTGCCAGGCGTTCGTGGATGCCGGCATAGACCACCGGCACGAAGAGCAGCGTCGAGACCGTTGCAAAAAGCAGGCCGCCGATGACGGCCCGGCCGAGCGGCGCGTTCTGCTCGGCGCCTTCGCCGAGGCCGAGCGCCATCGGGATCATGCCGATGATCATCGCCAGCGCCGTCATCAGCACCGGCCGGATGCGGGTGGCGCCGGCATCGAGCGCGGCCTCCATCGGCGAGGCGCCCTCGTCTCGACGCTGACGCGCGAACGAGACGAGCAGGATGCTGTTCGCCGTCGCCACGCCCATCGTCATGATGGCGCCGGTGAGCGCCGGCACCGAGAGCGTGGTGGCGGTGATGAAGAGCATCCAGGCGATGCCGGCGAGCGCTGCCGGTAAGGCGGCGACGATGACGAAGGCGTCGATCCACGACTGGAAGTTGACGACCACGAGCAGGTAGACGAGCACGATCGCCACGCCCAAGCCGATGCCGAGGCCGATGAACGATGCCTGCATCGTCTGCACCTGTCCGCGCAGCACCACCTGGCTGCCCTTCGGCAGCTTCGGCCGCACCTCGTCGACGAGCGCCTGCACGCGCGACGCCACGCTCGCGAGATCGGTGCCCTGGACGCTGACGTAGACGTCGACCGCCGGCTGGATGTTGTAGCGCGAGACGATCGCCGGTTGCCGTGCCGGCGTCGCTTCGACGAGGTTGCCGAGCAGCTGCGTCGAGTTGCCCGGCGAGGCGGCGGCGCCGCTGCCGGCGACCGGCACGTTGAGCAGGGAATCGAGCGAGTCGACGTTGTATTCCGGCGTCTGCACGGCGATGCTGTAGACGACGCCGTTGGCCGGGTTGAGCCAGAACGCCGGCGCCGTCTGCGAGCTACCCGACAGCGAGATCAGCACGTTCTGGCCGACGTTCTGCGCCGACAGGCCCATCTGCTGCAAGCGAGTGCGGTCCATCTGCAGGTTGACCGCCGGCGCGTCGAGCCGCTGATGGACGTGGGCGTCGACGGCGCCGGGAATTCGCTTGATGCGCTTGACCAGGTCGCCGGCAAGCGCCGCATTGGCGGCGATGTTGTTGCCGGTGAACTGGACGTCGATGGCCGCCGGCAGGCCGAAGTTGAGGATCTGGGTGACGATGTCGGCCGGCTGAAAGAAGAACTCGATGCCGGGAAAGCGCTTCGGCAGCTCGGCCCGCAGCGCGCTCACGAACTCTTCGGTCGGTCGGTGGCCTTCTTTCAGCGAGAGCTGGATCTCGCCGTCGAGCGTGCCGATGGTGCCGGCGTTGCTGTACGAGAGGTTGATGCCGCTGTTCGGCACGCCGAGGTTGTCGAGAATGGTGTCGAGCTCTTCCTTCGGCACGATGCGCCGGATCACCGCCTCGACCTCGTCGGCCAGGCGCGCCGTTTCTTCGATGCGGGTGCCGGTGGCGGCGCGCATGTGCAGCCGGATCTGGCCGGCGTCGACGCTCGGGAAGAAGTCGCGGCCGAGCACCGGGTAGAGGCCGCACGAGAGGATGCAGAAGGCGAGGAAGGCAAGGCCGAAGATGCCGCGCTTCTCGAGCAGACCGGTGAGCGCCATCGTGTAGCCGGCGCGGACGCGCTCGAACTGGCGGTCGAAGCCGCGATAGGTGCGCTGCAACAGGCTCGGCTTGCCAGCCTTCGAGGCACCAGCCCCATGCGAGTTGCGCATGAGCAGCATCACCAGCGTCGGCACCAGCGTGCGCGAGAGGATGTACGACGCGATCATCGCGAAGACCACCGCTTCGGCCAGCGGCACGAACAGGAAGCGGGCGACGCCGGAGAGAAAGAACATCGGCACGAAGACGATGCAGACGACCAGCGTCGACACCAAGGCGGGCACGCCGATCTCGCCGGCGCCAACCAGGATGGCGTCTTCGAGCGGCTTGCCGAGGTGCAGGTGGCGCTCGATGTTCTCGATCGTCACGATGGCCTGATCGACGAGGATGCCGACCGAGAGCGCGAGGCCGCCGAGCGTCATGAGGTTGAGCGTCTCGCCGAGGATCTGCAGGACCAGGATCGAGGCCAGGATCGAGAGCGGGATCGTCAACGCGATGATCAGCGTCGAGCGCCAGTTGCCGAGGAAGAGCAGCACCATCAGCGCCGTCAGGCCGGCGGCGAGCAAGGCTTCGGCGACGACGCCCTTGACCGCCGCCTTGACGAACACCGACTGGTCGAACAGCGGCGTGACCGTGATGTCGCCAGGCAGGATCGCCTGCACCCTGGGCAGCAGCGCCTTCAGGTTGGCGACGATGTCGAGCGTCGAGGCGCCACCGTTCTTCAGTACCGAGAGAAGGACGCCGCGGGCGCCGTCCTTCCTCACGATATTGGTCTGCGGCGAGAAGCCGTCGCGGACGGTGGCGACGTCGCGCAGGTAGGTCGTGGTGCCGCCACTGCTGCGCACCGGCAGGTCGTTGAGGCCGGCCAGCGTGTCGGGCGAGCCGTTCATGCGCACCGTGTATTCGGTGTCGCCGAACTTCACCGTGCCTGACGGCAGGATCAGGTTCTGCAGGTTGAGGGCGTTGACCACGTCGGCCGGCGCCAGGCCACGTGCCTGCAGCGCCTGCATTTCGAGGTCGACCGAGACCAGACGGTTCTTGCCGCCGTAGGGAAAGGGCACGGCGACGCCGGGGATGGTGACGAGCTGCGGCCGCAGCGTGTTGACGGCGGTATCGAAGACGGCTTGTTCGGGCAAGGTGGAGCTCGAGAGGCCGAGCTGCACGACCGGGATGCTCGAAGCCGAGTACTTGATGATGAGCGGCGGCGTGATCCCGGGCGGCAGCTGGCGCAGCTGCGCCTGTTCGATCGCCACCACCTGCGCGATCGCGGTCTGGATGTTGGCGGTGGGCTGGAAGAACACCTTGATGACGGTGATGCCGGCCAGCGACGTCGACTCGATGTGCTCGATGTCGCTCACCGTCGTGGTCAGGCTGCGCTCGTTCTGCGCAGCGATGCGCTGGCCCATCTCCTGCGCCGGCAGGCCGCCGTAGTTCCAAACGATCGAGATCACCGGAATGTTGATCTCCGGGAAGATGTCGGTCGCCATGTTCAACAGCGCGAAAGGCGTGGCCAGCACGATCAGCATCGCCATGACGATGAACGTGTAGGGGCGCTTGAGCGCCAGCTTGACCATCGACATCGTGGGTGACGCGCGCACGGGGCGAAAGAGCGGGATGATATTCAGATGGCGGCCAACCGTCGGCGCTGTCTTACCCGGACGCACCAGCTTGTCCCACACTTGGGGCTACGACCGTGAAATAACGTTCGCGATCGGTGCGCGCTTCGCGCATGCCTCCTCCTCTACTTCTCGAGAGCGCCATGGTCACCACCACCGCACAAACCTCCGCCAGTACCGTCGCCGCCGATGCCGAGTTGACCGCGCTGAAAAAGCTGCGCGAGCAGACCGATGCCGTCGTCCAGAAGCTGCGCCCGCGGATCGATGCCGTCTCCAACTACGCCCGCGACGAGCCGACACGGGCCTTGCTCATCTCGGCCGCCACCGGCGCCGCGTTGATGGGCCTCATCGCCCTGGTGTCGCGCTCGGGCAACCGCACGGAGCAGGCCCGCGGCGCGGCGTCGTCGGCGATGGCCACCATCCGCGACGCCGCCCTCGACCTCGCCGACCGCGCCCACAGCGCCGCCAACGACGCCATCGGCGCGACCCAGAAGTTCACCGACAACGCGCAGAAGTTCGCTGCCGACGCGCAGAAGCGGGCCCAGTCGGGTGCCGACAGCGCCAGCGATGCGATGAGCGATGCCTGGCAAAGCCTGCGCGACCAGGCCGCGCCGGTGGTCGACAGGCTGCGCCCGCAGATCGACGCCGTCACCACGTATGCCAAGGAAGATCCGGCACGCGCCGCGCTGGGGATTGCCGCCGTCGGCGCCGTGCTGGTCGGCCTGATGGCGCTGATCGGCAAGTCCGACGACTGACCAGATTCGACGCGCCCGCAATGGGGGTGCCGTGAAAGGTCGACCCTTTACGGCAGCGATCCGACCGGCGGGATCGCACCGTAGCCACCCCGCTCAACGTTTACAAAGGCCTTACAGGTCTTGGCCGTCTCCGCTGGCAAAGTTTTGCGCTCGTGCCAAAGGGAGACGAGTGTGAAGCTTGGACAACTGACGGGGTGCCTCGTGGCGATGGTGCTGGCGGCATGCGGTGGCGGTAGCGGCAGCAGCGCTACCCCGGCCACCGGTGACGCGGGTACCTACCAGGTCGGCCCCGGCCCGCAAGGCGGCGCCGTGCTTTACAGCGACTTCCGTACGGGCAAGAAGCTGATGCTTCATCAGCGTGACGTCATCGCCGTCACGCCGAGCGCGCTGCACGATCGCCTCGCCACCATGGACGTTGCGCTCGACGCCTTCGACGGCGTCTTCCTGCGCTTGCCGACCACGGGCGACACGGTGATGAAGGCCGCCGCCGTGAGCGCCGCTTCCATCGCTTCCGATCTGGCGCCGGTCTACGGCCTCAAGCCCGCCAAGCTGCGCTTCAATTTCGCCGTCGTGACGATGCAGCACGACCTCGATCCATTCGACGACTGGACGAAAACGCTCGCCAACGTCGGCAACCTGGCCCGGGTGGCGCACGACGCCGGCCTCGTCGGCATCGTCATCGACAACGAGAGCATCGCCGGCCTCCGTGCCGGCTATCCGTACGACCTCAAGTTCCCCGCCAAGACGATTGAGGAATATCGGGCCCAGACCCAATTGATCGGCAAGAACATCATGCAGGCCATCGTCGCCGAGTTCCCCGACGCCGCCGTCGTCGTCCTGCGTGGTGCTGCCGGTGCGGAGCCGAAGTCACCGCCCAACCTCGTCAATTGCGAGTCGCGCGACCCGGCCACGATCAGCGTCGGCTCGCAGTGCGGCGCCAATGCCGCGCAGCTGCTGGGCTCGTTCTTCGCCGGCTTCGTGGAAGGCACCGGCACACGCTCGCTGGTCATCGACGGCGGCACCGACTACGGCCTGCGCACGGCCGAGCAGTTCGCCGGTTCGGCGACCTGGCGCAAGGTCACCCTGGCCTCCGCCGACATCGCCAGCGAGTTCATACCGGTGGCTTTGCGCGCATCCTGGACGGCAACGGTGAAGGCCTCGTTCGGCCTGCGCGAAATCGATGGCGCGCACGGCAACCTGCTGCCAAACGACCCGGTTCTGTGGGCCGACACCGTCCGCAACGCCCTGAACGCGGCCGACACGATGGCCTGGGCCTCGTTCGACCTCACCGACATGACGAAGGTCGCGGCCAGCGACCCATGGGCGACCGCGGCGCGCCGCGGCAAGGCGGCCGCCGCCTCGCCTTCGGGGCACCTTGCATCGCAGGTCGCCGGCTCCGGCACCGGCCTGCTGGCGCAATATTTCTCGCAAATCGACGAATCGGAGCTGGCGCAGACGCTGGTGGATCCGTACATCGACAACGTCTGGACCGGCACCGGTCCGACGAACACCATCCTGAGCGGCCAGAACGACAACTTCTCGGTCGTGTGGACGGGCTACCTCGAGGCCCCGGTGACAGGCACGTACACGATCTTCGGCAGCACCGACGACGGCATGCAGATCTACGTCGCCGGCGTCTCGATCCTGCCGGCGCAGAGCTGGAATTTCCAGGGCACCACGGAGTACGCCGGCAGCGTCGACTTGTTGGCAGGACAGCGCTACCCGATCAAGATCCGCTACTTCCAGGGCGGCGGTGGCACCGAAGCGCACGTCTGGTGGCAGCCGCCGGGCGGCATCAAGGAAGTGATGCCGACGGAGCGCCTCTACCCGATGAACTGAGGGCGTGGTCGGCGGCGTCCCGGCACCGTTCACCGCGCCTCTTTATGATTGCGGCCGCGGCGCTGCCGACGAGATCGCCAATCGAATGAACGCCCCGACCCCCGCCATCGAAGTCGTTCCGCGCGACCTGTCGCGCTATCGCGCCGGCAACATCGGCATCGACTACGTGCACCGCTTCGAATCGGGCCGGCCGGGCCCGCACGTGATGGTCAACGGCCTCACGCACGGCAACGAGTTCTGCGGCATGGTCGCCGTGTGCCACCTGCTCGACAGCGGCGTGCGGCCAAAGATCGGCACGCTGACGCTGAGCTTCGCCAACGTCGCCGCCTACGAGACCTTCGACGCGGCACAGCCGTTCGAGAGCCGCCTCATCACCCACAACCTCAACCGCATCTGGTCGGCCGCGCAACTCGAGGGCAGCGAAGACAGCGTCGAGTTGCGGCGTGCGCGCGAGATGCGGCCCGCGGTGGCGGCGGCCGACCACATCCTCGACATCCACTCGACCAGCCAGGACGTGGTGCCGTTCTGGGTCTACCCGGCGTTCGAGCGCAATGCGCGCGTAGCGATGGCGCTGCCGCGGCCGGGCGTGCACCTCGTGATGCCCAGCGGCCTCGGCTCAGGCACGCCGCTGATCCAGCACGGCGCCCACGCCGGCGCCGACGGTCCGGGCGCGGCGCTCGTCGTCGAATGCGGGCAGCATTTCAAGCAGGCC
>JAYTYH010000311.1:0-9075 GCA_043742485.1 Rhizobacter sp. | reverse complement strand
TCGACGATGCCGAACGGCGCCGCCGCGAACTTGGCGATCGGCGGCGCATCGCCGGTCTGCACCTTGAGCGGAAAGCTCGCCGCGTTGGCGAGCGCGCGGCCGGCGTTGTCCTTGAGGGCCGGCGGCATCACCACCGTGAACGAGGCGTTCTCGGCGAGCGGCTTCGGGAACACGAGCTCGCTGAGCTCGGTGGCCTTCTCGTCCTTGTCGAACACCGGCGCGAGGGCGTCGCCCGTGGCCGGCTTCAGGCGCACGAGCGCCGCCTGCTCGCGCGGCACTGGCGCCGAGAAGCGCACGATCATCGGCCGAATCGGCAGGCACGGCGCGGTGGCGCGCTCGCGCTCGCACGTGAACTCGGCCGTGAAGGCGGGCCGCACCATGTAGCGAAAGCGCTGCTCGATCGTCGTCAGCACCTGCGGGTTGGCCGCGGCGGCGATGCCCTTGCCCCACACGACGCGCATGGCGGCGCCGTTGGCGAGCGGCCGGTCGCAGCGCGCGATCAACGTGCGCTCGGCGGCCGCCTTCTCGATGCGGCGCGCCTTCAGGAGCTGCGCGCGCAGATCGCCACCGACGATGCGCAGCGCGATCCGCTCGCCGATGCCTTCGACCTCGCACCATGCGTTCGCGAGCACCGTGCTCTCGACCGCCGGGCCGTTGAGGCGGAGCAGGAAATGCTGGTCTTCCTCGATCTCGCTGCCGCCGCCCGGCTGCATCGAGACCACGGCCGGGCCGCTGGTGGTGAAGCTGAACTGCACGAACTGAGCGGGCGCGGCGAAGGCGAGCGTGACCGCGCTCGCCGCGCCGCTGGCGCTGCCAGCGGCACCGGCGGCCGTTGGTTTCCACTCCGGGCGCAGCTTGGCCGTGCATCGCGCGCCCGGCCCGACCGGCTCGCGAAAGTCGTAGACCCAGACGCGGTCGCTCGACCAGCGGCCGGCCCCCGGCGGCGTGGTGCTCTGGCAGGCGATGGCGTAAGGATCGGCGAGGCGCGGGTCGCCGAAGGCCACCACGGCTTCGGAGAACTTCACCGTCACCTGGCGCACCTGTGCGACCTCGCCTTGGGGTGACGCGGCGACGATGGTCGCGGCGTGAGCGAGCGTCGCCGAGACGATCACGAGCGCTGCGATGGCGCTCTTGGCGAATATCTTCATGGCCGACTCCCCGACGAATCGGACGAGTCTAAGAGGTGCTATTTCAAGCTTGCGACGAGCCGCAGCGGCCCATCACCGCGACGCCCGCTGATCCACCTCGATCTGCTTCCTCTGCGCCTCGATCGTCCGCAGCCTTGAATCGATCACCGACGCATCGATGAAGTCGACCGGCCCACCGCCACGCGCCACACGCTGGCCGGCGCGCAGCCGATCGACAGCCCCGAGCAGGTCGCCGAGGGCGTAGCGCGACTCGGCTTCGGCGCGCAGCGAGCGCAATGGCGCGCCGAGCCGGGCCCAGGTCTGGCCGAGTGCGCCCCAGGCGAGCGGGTCGTCGGCGTGCAGGGCGACCCAGGTCTGCAGCTCGGCGGCGCGTGCCTTCAAGGCGGCGCTGTCGGGGTCGATCTGGGGCGTGGCGACGAGGGCGATCTGGGCTTCGAGGAGCACGGTCGGGCGCGAGCCGTCCTTGGCATAGGCGGCCATCGTCTCGGCGGCGCGACGCGCGTCGCCGCGTTCGAGCTGCGACTGGGCCTGCATCAGCACCACGGCGCGTTCGGCGCGGGCACTGCTGTTGGGGCTGCCGCGCGTGAGCGCGAGCGCCCGCGCGAAGGAAGCGTCGGCCCGGGCCCAGTCGCGCAGCAGCGTGGCGCCGAGCCCGCTCTCGATGGCGGCGCGCAGCTTGTCGGCGGCCAAGCCTTCGGTGTCGGCATCGCGCGCTTCCCAGCGGCGCAGCGCATCCACGCGCGTGTCCATGAGCACGCGGGCGCGCGCCTGAGCAACCGTGTGCTCGAGTACGCTGACGCGCGGCGGCGCGGCGGCCGCGCTGGTGCGTGTGGCGTCGTCCCTCAATCCTGCGCGGGCGCGCGCTTCGCCGATGCGCTCGGTGGTGAGCGGGTGGCTGCGCAGGTACGGGAAGCCGCCGAAGTCGTTGAGCCGCATCGACAGGTCCATCTTCTCGAACATCTCGGCCATGCCGCTGCGCGAGTAGCCGGCAGCCGTCATGACCTGGAAGCCGATGCGATCGGCCTCGCGCTCGACATCGCGCGAGAAGTTGAGCTGGCCTTGGACCGAGGCCGCCTGGCTGCCGACGATCACGGCGTTGATCGCGTCGGGGTTGTTCGAGCGCGAGGCGGCGAGCAGGCCGAGCACCAGCGCCGCCATGCCGACGATGGTGCGCTTGGAGTTGCCGGTGATGCTTCGCGCGATGTGCCGCTGCGTCACGTGCGACATTTCGTGCGCGAGCACCGAAGCGAGCTCGTCGCGCGTGGCAGTGAGGGCGATCAGGCCGAGGTGCACGCCCACGTATCCGCCGGGCAGCGCGAAGGCATTGACGCTCGGGTCGCGCACGAGAAACGGCTGCCAGGCGAAGCGCTGATCGATGTCGGAAGTGATGTTGCCGAGCGAGCGCGAGGCCGCCACCAGCGGCTGCCACACCGACTGCAGGTATTCGAGCAGCAGCGGGTCGTCGACGTAGTCGGGGTCGGCGCGGATTTCGCGCATGATTTCGTCGCCGATCTTGCGTTCGGCACCGACGGTGAAGTCGGCCGAGTCGGTGTCGCCCAAGGCGGGCAACGCGTTCTGGGCCGTGGCCGGCACCAGCGCCGCAGGGCCGGCCAGCGCAAGCGCGCAAAGCAGGGCCACCCAGCGGCGCCACGGGCGAAGCGAAGCGGTTTTCGTCATGGTTTCAAGGGCCTCGTCGCTAAGATGCACTCGATTCCGATTCGCTTTGTTCGTTCCCATGACCGGCCCTACTTCACACAGCTTGACGCACTTCGACGCGCAGGGTCAAGCGCACATGGTCGATGTCTCCGCCAAGGCCGAAACGCATCGCGTTGCGCGTGCCTCCGGCCGCATCCGAATGAAGCCCGAGACGCTCGCGCTCATCGCCTCGGGCACGGCCAAGAAGGGCGACGTGATCGGCATCGCCCGCATCGCTGCCATCCAGGGCGCCAAGCGCACCGCCGAGCTGGTGCCGTTGTGCCACCCGATCGCGATCACGCGCATCACCGTCGAATTCGAGATCGTGAGCGCGGCCGCCGAGGTGCGCTGCACGGCGCAGGTCGAGTGCTTCGGCCGCACCGGCGTGGAGATGGAAGCGCTCTGCGCCGTGCAGGTCGGCCTGCTCACCGTCTACGACATGTGCAAGGCCGCCGACCGCGGCATGGTGATCGGCGAGGTGCGCGTGCTCGACAAGAGCGGCGGCAAGTCGGGCGACTGGACCGCGCCTACCTGAAGTCCTGGTAGCGAAGCGGCTTCGCCGGCGCGCGGCACTGGAACGGCAGCGCCGGCGCTGCGCCGGAAGCGGCGCCCAAAGCTGAAACCGCAGCGGCGCTCGATGCCGCGGCGCCGGGCCCGCAAGGCGCGAAGAACTCGGCGGACTGTTCGTTGCGAAACTCCTTCAGCCGCTGCGCCACGTAGCTCGCCTTGTCGGTCTCGCCGTTCTCGTTCAGGGCCGTCGCCCAGGCCTGCATGAGCCGCGCATCGAGCAGGTAGTGCGGGGCCCGATCGAACGCCGACATCGCGGTGCCCGGATGGTCGGTGACTGTGGCTGCGGCGTAGTCGGCGTGGTGCGCGAAGAGCACGCTGTGGCGACCGGCGGCGATGCGGTCGGCCAGCGGCCCGGCGTTGGCCGGCGGCGCGAAGATGACGGCGACGCGCATGTAGTCGTAGAGCGCGAGCGTGCCGCCGAGAACGAGCGCCATGCCGGCGAGCACGAACGGCCGCGTGACGTTGCCGTGGCTGTCTTCGGCGGCACGCACCGCCTCGGCCGCGACCGGCCGCTCGAGGCAGAGGCCGAAGAAGAACGCCGCCGGCAGCAGGAAGTACGAATACCAGAGCGGGTACTCGAGCAGGCTGTGCATGCCCACGAGCAGCACCATCACGAAGGCCGCGCGTTGCATCGGCCCGCCGTTCGCGAAGGCCCCGTTCTCCTCGGCACGCCGCGCCAAGCGCGACGCAGTGGCGCCCGGCGCCCGGCCGCTTTCTCGTGCGTTGACGAAGGCCCGCCACAACGCGTAGCTCATGAGGCCGAGCACGGCCGCGGCCAGCGGCAGCCCGAGCTCGACGGCGAACTGCAGCGCGATGTTGTGGGCGTGATCGAAGAAGGCCACCGGCCGATCAGGGAACGGCGTCAGCGTCCACGCGAAATTGAACTCGCCGAAGCCGACGCCGAGCCACGGGTGCATGGCGATCATCGAGAGCGCGTTGGCCCAGATCGCATAGCGCGAATACGAGACATAGATGCCGCTGCCGGAGAAGCGCGCCTCGGCACCGAAGGCCTCGTGCGTCGCGTGCGACCACAAGGCCGTGCCGCCCCAGAACAGCGCGAAGGCGACCGGCAGGCTCAGCAGCAGAAGCCGCGTCGTGCGTGAAAGTCGGCGGTCGATCAGACCCCAGGCGGCGAGCGTGGCGATGCCGATGGCGCCGGTGCGCGACGCGCTCAGCATCACGACCCACACGAACAGCCAGGCGAGCACCGCCGCGATCTCGCGGTAGACGACGCGCCGCTCGCCGAGCCACAGCACGGCGACGATCGACCACAGCAACAGGCTGCTGAGGTGGTTGGGCTGGCGCAGGTTGCCGGTGGCACGGCCAGGAATCGAGGCCACCGCGATCCAGTCGCCATCGGGCAGGCCCGGCGCGAAGACCTGGACGAGGCCGATGAAGCTGCTGACGACGCCGGCGATCGCGAGCGCGATGCAGCAGGCCCGGAAGGCGCGCTCGCCGAGATCGGTGCGCTCGGCCGAAGCGCCGACTGCGACAGCGACGATGGCCGCCAGGATCGTCCCCGCCGAAGAAAGCGACAGCGGCCACGGCACGGCCTCGAAGAACGAGGCGGCGATGGCCGCCGCCACGAGCACCGCCAGCGAGGCCAGCAACGCCAGTGCGCCGCCCGACCGCGGCACCGTGCTCTTGTGGATGAAGGCACCCACGATCAACAGGAAGCCGCCCCAACCGACGAACGCCGCCGCCTGGTTGAAGAAGGTGGCCGAGGGCGAGATGTTGAAGGCGATGAAGGTGGGTACGGCGATCGCGAAGGTCGCGAGGATGGGCCACGAGAATGCTGATTGCGCTGCGGTTCGCTCCATCACAGAAAACCATCGACCGGTAGGTAACCGACGATTCGTGCTCCGGGCTCGGCTATCACGACGGTCCAAGCGACGCGGCGCGATTGGAGGGGCAAGTACCGCAACGCAGCGACCGATTGGCCGGCATCACGGGCGAGCCTGTCGACCTCGAGCTGCGACGACGGAAACTTAGCCACGATTTCCGCGATCGGTCTAGCGGCGTGCCAAGCCTGTTCGGCTTGCGAAGCATAGGAGCGCCACTGACGGGGATCCATCGACAGGTCGACGCCCGACATACCTAGCTGCACGGAACGGAATGCCTCGGCCGGATCCGAGGGTCTTACTGCGGCGATGTGACGAGGGCCGGACCAGGATAGCTCGCGCAACTCGGTCGGCGCCTCGGCCAAAGAGGCCGGATCGATCTCCGCTGCGGACACGACCCGAATTCGATCGACCTCGAACGACAGCACGACCGGTCGCGCCAATCCCATCGAATACAAGCCGTAGCCCAGTGCGCATGCCTGCACCACTGCGATCGCGAGCAAGTCGCGACGCAGCTCTGCTTTGGGTTTTCCTGGGCTGGCGACCACGAACGTCAGAGCTGGGCCGGCGATCACGTCGACCGACATGAGGAGCGTGAAGAGGTCCACCCCGCCGGCGATGATGTGAAAAGGTGGCGGATACCAGGCCAGGAAGACGACTGCGGCCGCCGCGGCGGCAACCGCGGCGCTGACAAGGAGATGGATGGCGGCCGCCCTGAGGCGGCGACGCAAACCGAAGCGGGGGACTGGAGCTGTGGCGTTTTGTGCGGCTGTCACGTGGGACTGGGTGCTTGGCGCGTGATATCTCGCTGCGAATGGCGGCATTTTACCGAGAGCCTCACGTCAGTTTCATTGCGGCCGCGATCCCCCACGCAGTTCACTCGGGGAGGGCGGCAGGGGTAGGCGGACGCGAGCCAACTCCGGGTACTGACCGATCGTCATGGCCTGCCATGCGTCCAGCCCCTCGGCGCATCGAAGCGGCGGGTGAATGCGGCACAGGCGGTCCATGGCCCCCTCCGCCTCGGCGATCTGTCCATTCAGGCCGGCCGCCGTGGCGTAGCGAAGAAGCACCGGCGGATAGCCGAATCGTTCCGAGATCTTCTGCATCCAGCTCAGCTGGTCTGGCGTCATGTCACGCGTAGCGCGCGAGCGTGCAAAGCGAAAAAACGCGCGCTGCTGGGTCAGTAGAAGAAGACTGCTCGGTTCACGAGGTTCCGGCGTCCCGATTCTGGCCATCTCGAATCGCAAGGCCCGGTTGTCGTCCTCGACGCGAAGATAGTCAAAGCCGATCCACGTCAAGAGCGCAAAGCTCGAAAGCACAAGGAAGCCATTGGCGACAGAGCGAGCGCGAGTCGTGGCAGATCGCCATTGGGTTCGGTCGACCGCGCCGATCAGAAGGCCCATCGGAATGAGAAAGTACGTGTATGCCAACGGGTATTCGAGGAGGCCGTGCACGAGGATGACGCCGATGCCGAGCAGAGCGAGGAAGTTCGCGGGAGTGGCACACCGCTTGATCTGGATACGAGCCCATACGCAAAACGCTGCGATCAGGAAAGCACCGAGAGGAAGGCCGTTCCAGACCAGCAGGTCAAGGACGATGTCGTGGCTGTACTCGATCACTCCTTCCTTGGCCGCATGGGCAACACCGGCATGTGCCTGCGCCACCGAGACCTGGTTCCAGCCATAGCCGAAGACAGGGCGCTGCGAGATCGCGTCGACGACGGAGCCCCAGTGCTGCAGTCGCGTCCCCCCGCTCGTCTGCTCCTGCAGCGATCGGCCGACGCCGATCAGGAGCGCGTCGTTCATGTAGGGCCATGCGAGCGAGAAAGCCGCCGTGAGCACCGTGAACAGTATGAGCATCCAGGTTTGGACCCGAAGCCCGAGACGGCGCTTGAAGAAGATCACCGACGCGACGACCAGAGCCAGTTCCAGCCAAGCCGTGCGCGACTGGGTCATCGCGATACCCCAGCACAGGAAGATCGCGATCAAGGCGAACGATGATCGTCCCAATCGACCCAAGTGAAAGAGTAGCAAGGTGCACACCGTGGCCAGGACGAGCCAGGTTGCAAGCTGATTGGGCTGCCCGAAGTTGGCAAACGGTCGACCCCCCGGAGGCAGGTCCGCGGCGAAGATGCCAAGAACATCGAGGCGAAGCCACTGGGTCGTCGCGATCCCGATCGACACGATGGCCGTCGTCAGGACGCAGAGAGCGGCGACGGTCGCCAATCCGGCTTGGTTCTCCTTGTTGAGCGACGCGCCGATGGCGATCGACATGGCTAGCACCAGCAGGTAGCCGCTGGCCAGCCATGCATCGCCCCAAAAATAGATCAGCCCGGCAGACGCCTGCAGGATCGGTACGGTCGCCAATGCGACAACCACCAGACCGCTGAGAGGCCACCGCTGAAGTGTCGGTCGTGCACACCACGACAGACTGAGAACGCCCAGGCCCAAAACCGCCACTGCTTCGGCGTAGAAGGCCGGCCATGGCGGGTAGTGGTTCGGCGCGAGCGGACCAAGGCATACAAGTAGCAAGCCCAGGCAGATGCTCAGGCGCAGGTCGGCGTGTTCACCGCGTTTCATCATGAAGAAGGGCGGCCGGAGCCGCCCTTTGCTTGCGTTGAAGCGTTGCTCAACCGCGGCAAGAGCCGGGCAGGAACTTGGGCAAGAAGCCGGCTCCAGGGCCACATTTCCAACTGCCGACTTGAACGCCACCCGTGGCCCCGGAGTACACCATTGCGGTGGATCCCGTGGCGTTGTAAGGCGTGAGGATGATCGTCTTGCCGTCTACGCCGGTAGCGTCGATACCCGTCGCCGCAGTCACGGTGATCACGCCATTGAGGTCCGTTGCAACCGACGCGACGTACTTCGACGTCTGGCTGGCCGACTCACAGCCCCAGGCATTTGCAGCCACGGCCGAGAGCGTACCGGTCTGGTAGACCTCGGAGATCGTCGTCCTGCAGCTCGATGCGGCCAGGATCAACTCGGTGACCTTGGCGCGCTTGGTGTAGTCCTGATAAGCAGGCAGCGCAACGGCCGCCAGAATGCCGATGATCGCAACGACGATCATCAACTCGATGAGGGTGAAACCCTGTTGAACTTGACGCTTCATTTGAAACTCCTTGAAGGATTGGAAAACGGGGAGGGGACGCTGATGTTGGTTGCACGGGTCGTGCCAATGGGTAGAAGCGCTGAGAACAGGAAAAAATGCCGAAGGAGCGACACAACCAGTCACAGCGCTAGAAAACTGCGCGCAATCGCGGGCGTGCATGACGCAAACCGTCACCACAGGGCTTTGGCGCTTTGGTGAAAGCGAACCACAATGAAAACAGGCGGCCGAAGCCGCCCGCTTGGCTCGATGAGCGATCTCTAGCCGCGGCAGGAGCCCGGCAGGAACTTAGCTGGGAAGGTGCCACCGGGGCCGCACTTCCACGAGCCGATTTGAGCGCCGCCCGAAACGCCGGTGTAGGTCATTGCGGTGGTCCCCGCGGCGTTGTAAGGCGTGAGGACGACCGTTTGGCCCGTCACCAACGTATCGATTCCGGCTGCGGCCGTTACGGTGATCACGCCGTTGGTGCTCGTTGCCACGGAGGCAACGTACTTCGATGTCTGGCTAGCGGACTCGCAGCCCCAAGCGTTTGCAGCGACTGCGGATAGCGTTCCAGTTTGGTAGACCTCGGAAACGGTCGTGCGGCACCCCGACGCGGCGAGGATCAATTCCGTGACCTTGGCGCGCTTCGTGTAGTCCTGATACGCCGGCAGCGCGACCGCTGCGAGGATGCCGATGATCGCGACGACGATCATCAACTCGATGAGGGTGAAACC
>JAYTYH010000310.1:0-6813 GCA_043742485.1 Rhizobacter sp. | reverse complement strand
CGCGAAATCAAGCACTTAGCGCGCTGACGCACTGAGCGTGCGGGATAAAGTCATGTACATCACTTTATGGTCATGTATATGAATTCGACTACGTTACGGAGTACTGCACCTGCGGCGGCGGGCGTGCCGCGCTATCGCCAGGTCAAGCAGCACATCACCGAGGCATTGCGCCAGTCGAAGTGGAAGCGCGGCCAGAAGATCGCCAGCGAGATGCAGTTGGCCGAGCGCTACGCCGTCAGCGTCGGCACGGTGCGCCGAGCGGTGGGCGAGCTGGTGGCCGAGAACATTCTCGTTCGCGAGCAAGGCCGCGGCACATTCGTCGTCAGCCATACGCCCGACTACATGCTCAACGCTTTCTTTCGCATCGTCGACCGCGACGGCCACAAGGAGTTGCCGAGCATCCGCATCCTGGCGATGCGGCGCATTCGCGCCGATCTCGATACCGCGCGCCGACTCGATCTGAGGCCGAGGGCGATGGTCATCGAGGTCGAGACCTTGCTGTCGATCCAGGGCAAGCCGACGCTTCTCGACGTGATGCGCTTGCCGGCTGGCCTTTTCCCCGACTTCAACGAGAGCGTCTTTGCCGGCCGGGGTGGCACTGTCTACGGCCTGTTCCAGCGCCGCTTCGGCGTCACGGTCGTGCGCATCGAGGAATTCATCACCGCCACGCTCGCCGATGCGCGGCAGGGCCGCCTGCTCGGCGTCGCCAAGGGCGCTGCCTTGCTGCGCGTGCAGCGAACCGCCTTCACCTACAAGGACGAGCCGGTGGACGCGCGGGTGCGGTTGGTCAATCCAGCGCGTCACGGCTACCTAAGCGTGCTCGGTACGGCCTGAGATTGCGCATTTGCACACGCCGGCGAGCGCCGTCTGGACGACCCGCACAGGCGCGGTCGTCGTCTCTAAGATCAGATGGCAGCCTGCCGATGTCCGATCCAAATGAGCTTCGTCCCCGCTCCGGCCCGGTAGGGACGTGAAACGCCGGCTTGGCGCATCGCCCATTTCGCCGCCTGCCTGAACTCGCTGCTGCCGGCTGCGCTCCGGGGCTCGAAATTGGCCTACGTCCGCTACGTCAAGCTGACATTCATCGACAATGGGTTTGTTGAGAACAAGCGGTTTGGCTACGCCTTGAAAGCGGCTCAGCTGAGTCAAGCTCAGCGCCACAATCGACGCAGCGGGAACATGCCCTCACGGACGAACTCCGCGAGTAAAGCCGCACCCAAAGCGAGCGGAGATCTGCAAAAGAAGACCCAGCGAGTTCACGTTCGGAGACGTGCGGGCCGCAGTAAGGAGGCGTGCGGCCTGAGTGACCGCCCTCACCTCTGTGGGCTCCCTAACGCCGAGGCGTCGAACGCGACTTACCCTCCGTCGGCGTTTGCGGGGCAGTCGCCACGCCGCCACGGGATAAGTCTGCATCTAGGCTCGCCACCGCCCTCAATACGACATTTCAACGTGGGCGGCGATGCGACATTTGAACTTGGCATTGACAACGAGATCGGCTTCGCGCCCTGCGCCTTCTATGCGGCTTTGCGAATTTCCAGGATCTTGCTCGCTTGCCGACGGCCTAGATTCCTGAGGGCGAAGATGGCCGGCAAATGTTGGGCGCGTGGACGGGCCTTGCCATCTTCCCAGTTGTAAATCGAATGAGACGATGCGCCTATCAGCAGGCCGCATCGGGCTGCTGATAGGCCGAGCCGTTGCCGTTGGGCTGCCGTGCCCTTCGCAGTGAAGCGAGTGCCTGGCGAGACGGAGTCTTCGTTGGCGGCGGTTGGCTTAGCCGACTCCCCTGCCCGACAAATTCGGCGAAGGTTGACGTTCCGGTGACACCCAGGGCCGTCGGCCGATTGAATTTCTGCTATTCCCGTGATCGACGAGCCTCTCCCGACCCAAAGTAGTACCGGGTCGTCGAGTTGAACAGCGTTGATCCAGTCATCGGCCACCGGCGCGCACATGTCTGGCAGCCCAATGGCGACCCGGCACTCCCAGGTTGCGTGGCTTACGGCGCTTGGCACACTCAGCACTCGTCGGCAGGTTGGGAATCACAGGGGCTTTCACGTCGTCGGCCCAGCACTCCGGCCGACGATGCCATAGAAAAATTCTTCGTCGGGTCAGCAGCATGCTGAGGGCCTCTTCGGGCACGCTACGAAGGTGGCGTTTTTTAAAAGCTCTTTACCGGAGAGTCTTGCGATGAAGCCGGCGCGAAGCCGAGTCACGTGGAACTACGCGCCACGCCGCCGCGCAAATACAGTTGACTCCAGGCCCCCGCTTCCAGACTGGCTGCATCGAAACCGAGCCAGGAAATGCCAGATGTGCACCCTAACTGGCGTTGTCCGACTCGGCACCATCGGCCTGCTTGGCCTTCAGCCCGGCCTGATCGAGCAGGAAGCGTGATGGCACGATGCACTACCTGCAACACCTGCGCCGCGGGCTTGGGTTGCGCGGTCAGCAGCAGGCGCAGTGGGATTGGCAGTGACAGCGCCCACTGGCTTACCGGCACATGCGGGATCACATGGCCGACAAGATGTGAAGCAGTCTGCGCAATGCACCGCGCGCCGCACGAGGGGCAAAACCCGCGGCGCTCAGGAGTAGGTGGCGAAGCGCCGCACCGAGAACGGCTCGATCGGCAACCGCGTCCTACCGGTCGTCACGAGGTCGGCGACGATAGAACCGACGATCGGACCGAGCTGAAATCCGTGCGACGAGAAGCCGAACGCATGCCAGACGCCCTCCGATGTGCCGCTCGGCCCGATGACCGGAATGTCGTCGGCCATCATGCCTTCGATGCCGGCCCAGGCGCGGACAATCTCCGCGCCGCGCATTCGCGGGAAGAGGTCCATCGCTGTGCGGGCGTTGAATGCGAGCTTGGCGTAATCGAGCACGGTGTGGTTAGTGTCGAGCTCAGCACGGCCGCGCTGGCCGCCACCGATCATCACCGTGCCGTTGGCGTACTGCTTGAACGACAGCGGCCGGCCAGTCGCGCCTACCACCGGCTTGACGAAAACGGCGACCGGCGCGGTGATGGCAAGCATCAACCCGGTCGCGACCATCGGCACCGGCTCTCCGAGCTGCTGGGCGATGCGTCCGGCCCAGGCGCCGGCGGCATTGACTACCGCCGGTGCCTCGAACGTGCCGCTGTTGGTGGCGACCTGCCAGACGCTGTTCGACCGTGCCAGCGCCTGCGCCCGCGTGCCCTCGATGAAGCGCACGCCCAGGCTCTCGGCGCGACGCTTAAACGCGAGCGTGGTGCGAAACGGCAGCGCCGCGCCATCGCCACGGCAGATGACGCCGCCGACGCAGTGCGGCGCCAAGGCTGGCAGCAATGCCCGCAACTCATCGACGCCGATGATTTCCTCGTGATGGAAGCCGAGCGCCTGCAGCGCGGCAACGCGCGCACACAGCGTATCGAGCTCGACATCGTTCTCGGCGACCTTGACCTGGCCAGCGCTCTCGAAGCCACAGTCGTCGCCAACCAAGTCCTCGATGCGCTGCCAAAGTTCGAGCGACGCCACCGACAGCGGCACTTCGGCGAAATGCCGGCCCAGCCTGCGAACACCGCCGGCGTTGACGCCCGAGGCGTGGCGGGCGACGTAATCCTTCTCGAGGACGACGACGCGATGGCCGGCGCGCGCCAGGTGCAGGGCCGCCGAACAGCCGTGGAGGCCGCCGCCGATGACGATGGCGTCGGCGGTCTTCATCCTCGGCTTCGTAGCGGTCGACGCACCGGCTAGACGCGCACGACGGCCTTGACCGCTGCGTCGGTCTTCGGCAGCGCCGCGAGCTCGGCGACGGTGATCGGCTTGACCGGCGGACGAATGCGGTAGTAGCCGACCTCTTCGGGCGCAACGCCACGCGCATCGGCGATGACCTCGGTCACCGTCAGGCCACAGAGGCGCCCCTGACAGGGACCCATGCCGCAACGCAGGAAAGACTTCAGCTGGTTCGGCCCGGGGCAGCCGATGGCGACGGCGTCGACGATCTGCCGCGCAGTCACTTCCTCGCAGCGGCAGACGATGGTGTCTCCCGTCGGCACGCGGAACGCCTTCGCAGGGCGGTAGAAGTGGTCGAGGAAGCTGCGGCCGCGGCTGTAGCGAGCGAGTGTGGCGACGTCACTCCCAGCGTCGGCGAGCAATGCCTCCGGCATGAGTTCGCGGACGATGCGACTCGCCGCGACCGCGCCACGCGCGGCGGCGGCTTCCGCGCCGGCGATGCCGGCGCCGTCGCCAGCGACGAAGATGCCATCGACCGAGCTGGCGCCATCGGCATCGAGCGTCGGCGTCCAGCAGGCCTGGACTTCATCCCAGTGATGCGCGATGCCGACCGACATCGCCAGGTTGACATTCGGCACCACGCCCTGGTGCAGCAACAGGTTATTTACGTCGAGCCGCACCGTGTCCGGCGAGCCGCCCACGCGGTAGACCACTCTGGCCAGGCGACCCTCGCCTTCGGCGCGGATTTCGGTGACGTTGCCGATGACCCTCACCCGCCTGCGCACGGCCCACAGCAGCTTCAAGCCCTTGCTGAGATACGGCGAGCGCAGGAAGCCGCCGAGATGCGGCCGGGCCGCAGTGCGGTTCACCGCCGGCGTGGTGTCCAGAATCGCGTCGATCTTGCCGCCGGCGTTGAGAAACTGCCACGCCAGCAGCCACAACAGCGGCCCAGAGCCAGCCAGCACGGTCCGGCCATCGGGCACCACTGCCGACGATTTCAGCATCGTCTGCGCGGCGCCGGCGGTCATCACGCCGGGCAGCGTCCAGCCCGAGATAGGGAAGGGCCGCTCGAGGGCACCGGTGGCGACGACCACGCGGCGTGCCTGTGTCAGCATCGAGCCGCCGCCGACAGAAACGCCGATCTCGCGTTCGGGGGTCAGGCTCCAGACAGTGGCACCGGACAGGTGCTGCGCGCCGCTGGCAGCGAAATCGCGCGCCAACGACTCGCCCGCCCAGTAGTCCGCGCCGAGGATCGACCGATCTGTCAACGGTGACTCGGTGACGCCGCGGTATATCTGCCCGCCCGCCGCGGCCTGCTCGTCGAACAGCACCGTGGCCAAGCCGGCACGCGCACAGCGTGTTGCGGCAACGAGGCCGGCGGGTCCGGCGCCGATAACCGCGACGTCGTAGCCATCGTGGACGACCTGCGCTCCCAGCGTCATGGCCGCGCTCATGCGCCGAGCTCCCGCTTTCCGCGCTGGATCGCCACGGTCATGCCGTCGGCGACGCGCACCAAGCAACCCTGACGATTGCCGACACCGTTGATGGTGACGAGGCAATCGAAGCACACGCCCATCATGCAGTACGGCGCACGCGGGGCGCCTGAAACCGGCGTGGTGCGGCAGACGTCGATGCCGGCCGCGAGCAAGGCGGTCGCAACGCTGTCGCAGCGGCGCGCCTCGATGGTCCGACCCTCGACGCTGAGTCGCACCGTCGGGGCGCTTGCCTCAGGCAGCCTTCTGAACATGGAACCTCCGTGAGCTGAATGCTTGGAATGTCTCTGCCGGCAGTTTCCCCTCGACGATGCGGTCGGGAAGCGCCAGGGCGTGATTGGCGGCCAGCGTCACGCCGCTGTGGCAAGTGAAGACGAATGCCCCGGGGCATTCTGTCGACTGGTCGTAGATCGGGAAGCCGTCGCGCGTCATCACTCGCAGAGCAGCCCAGGTGCGCGTGATGTTGAGCGAGGAGAGGCGCGGGAACATCCGCACCGCACGCTCGGCGAGCACGGCGATCACGGCATGGCCAACGCTGGGATCAAGGCCGGCTTCCTCTTGCGAATCACCAAGCATCACGCCGCCCTCGTCAGTCTGGCGCACCGTCGAGACCGGGTAGTGCAGGAACGGCACCGTCTTCTCGGTAACGATGAGCTGGCCGCGCTGCGGGCGCACCGGAACGTCCAAACCTACCATCGGACCGAGTCGCGCATTGCCAATGCCTGCTGCGAGCACGACCTTGCCGGCGCGGACCTCGCCACGACAGGTGGCAAGTCGGAACTCGCCGCAGTCGTGGTCGATGCGTTCGACGACATGGTTGCCGAGGTACGCCACGCCAAGCTGCTGCATGCCTGCGTTGAGAGCGCGAAAGAGCTTGAGCGAATTGACGTGACCGTCGAGCTTGGTGAAGCTCGCCCCGACGACATCGGGGCCGGCTTCCGGCACCCGCCGCTTGACCTCCTCTGCATCGAGAATCTCTATGTCGTAGTGCGGCATGCCGGGCTGGGCATGCAGCCGCTTCATCTGCTCGACACGGACCTCGAGCTCACGCTCGGAGAGAGCGAAGTGGAAGCCTCCGGGCCGCTGGTAGACGACGTCGATGCCGGTCTGCTCGCGCAGCAGATCCGAAAATCCCTGCCAAGCCGCGGCTGATTGCACGGTCCAAGCGCCGTACTGCGGCATGCCGATGCCCTTGTTCTGCACCCATACCAGCGCGAAGTTGCCGCGCGAGGCACGGTAGGCCACGTCGCCCTCGTCGAGCACGGCCACGCGCTGGCCCTTTCGGGCCAGGCCCCAGGCGATCGCCGAGCCTACGAGCCCGCCACCGACCACCGCCACGTCATAGTCGATTGCAGTCTTCATCAATCCTTCCCGCGTCCCGAGAGGAGTTTCTCGAGCCCGTAGAGCCGATCCATGGCGATCATGAAGACGACGGTGATGGCGATCACCACTGCCGATACCGAGGTCACCAGCGGATCAATGTTGTCCTGGATGTAGAGGAACATCCGCACCGGCAGCGTGCTGCTGCCGGGGGCGGCGATGAAGACGGTCATCGTCACCTCGTCGAAGCTCTGGATGAAGGCCAGCATCCAGCCGCTGGCCACGCCTGGCAGGAT
>JAYTYH010000309.1:0-7503 GCA_043742485.1 Rhizobacter sp. | reverse complement strand
GGTCGTGTACCAGTCCAGCGTGAAGCTCTCGGGAAACAGCGTGCCGAACCAGCGCCGCGCGACCGAGTTGGTCGCGACGGAGGCGATCATCAGCGCGATGTTGAGCAGGAAGAACGTCATCAGCGCCACGACGACGGCGTTCCAGCATTGCCCCGCCAAATTCAGGCGCGGATTGGTTTGCAGACTCGCGGCGCTCATTGGTGCACCCTAGGGCCTTCGGCCGGTCCCGCCGAGCGGGAGCATTTGCACTTGGGGCGGCCCGGCGTGCTCATCCCTTGCCTCCGCTGACCGGGCCACGGTAGGCGAAGCCACGCAGCGCCAGCACGGCCACCACGACAGCGAGCTGCGTGGCGCCCATGATCATCGCGATGGTCGACGCCATCGAATAGTCGTAGTTCTCGAATGCAGCCTCATACGCGGCGATCGAGATCACGCGGGTCGGGCCGGCGGGGGCGCCCAGCAACACGGCAGAAGGAAATACCGAGAACGCCTGCACGAACGCGAGGCAGAACGTCATCGCGAGGCCGGGCGCGAGCAGCGGCAGCACGATGTGGCGGAACTGCCGCAGCGGCGTCGCGCCGAGCGTCGCGGCCGCACGCGACAGCACCGGATCGATGCCGGTCACGTACGACAGGATCAGCAGGAACGCGAACGGAAACCCCGAGATCACGAGCGAGATCAATACGCCCCAGTAGTTGTGCGTCAGGTGCACCGGGCCGTCGTAAAGATGCAGCGCCTGCACCGCCTGCGAGAACCAGCCGCGCGGGCCGAAGTAGGTCAGCATGCCTTCGGCAATCAGCACCGTGCCGAGCGTGAGGGGGATCGTGATGATGGTCGTCGCGAGCTTCTGGTACGGCGACTTGCGGCGCAGCCGATACGCCAGCGGCAGCGCGATGCCGACGTTGATCAGCGTGGCCGGCAGCGCGAGCGTCAGCGTCGTGCCGATCGTCGACCAGAGCGAGGCCGTGGCGAAAAACTTCGCGTAGTTGTCGAACGCGCCGGCGCTTTCCGCCGGCGCGAACGAGAGACGCAGGCCATCGAGAAACGGGTAGACAAAGACGAGCAGCATGAAAAGCGCGGCGGGCAGCGCCATCCACAGGGTCGGATCGCGCAGCAGCCCGCCCACGTTCATCGCCGCGGTGCGGCTCATTGCAGAGTCTCAGGTGGGTAGATCAGCACCCGATCGGGCGATGCGGTCACGCTGACAGCGTCGCCCGGCGCGGCGGTGCCGACGGCGCGCACGAAGAGCCGCGAGCCGTCGCTCGCGCGCAGCATGAAAAGCGACTCTCGGCCGTAGTACTCGACGCTTTCGACGACCGCATCGATGCGGTTCGCCGGGGCGCTGGCGCTGGCGCTGGCGACGAACGACAGATCATCGGGGCGGATGCAGGCGATCGCACGCGTTGCAGACGAACCCGGCACGCCGTGGCGCCGGCCCGACAGGCGCACGCCGGCGCCGGCGAGTTGCGTCAGCTCGCCGTCGTGTGCGCTGCCCTGCGAGCCGACGTCGAGCGTGAGTTCGTTGCGGTAACCCATGAAGCGCGCCACCGCCAGATTGGCCGGCTTGCCGTAGACGCGCGCCGGCGTGTCGATCTGCTGGACGCAGCCGTCCTTCATCACGACGATGCGGTCGGCGAGCGACAGCGCTTCGTCCTGGTCGTGCGTGACGTACAGCGTGGTGCGGCCGAGCTCGCCGTGGATGCGTCGGATCTCGGTGCGCATCTCGAGCCGCAGCTTGGCGTCGAGGTTCGAGAGCGGCTCGTCCATCAGGATGAGCGGCGGCTCGATGACGATCGCGCGCGCGATCGCGACGCGCTGCTGCTGCCCCCCCGACATCTGCCCCGGCAGCTTGCGCGCCTGCGAGGCCAGCTGCACCAGATCGAGCGCGCGCGCGACGCGCCGCTCGATCTCGGCGGACGGCACACCGCGCATCAGCAGGCCGAAGCCGACGTTCTTGGCGACCGTCATGTGCGGGAACAGCGCGTAGTTCTGGAACACCATGCCGAAGCCGCGCCGCTCGGGCGGCAGCGTGTCGACGCGCACGTCGTCGAGATGGATAGCGCCGGCGCTCAGCGGCAGCAGCCCGGCGATGCAGTTGAGCGCGGTCGATTTGCCGCAGCCCGAGGGGCCGAGCAGCGCGATGAATTCGCCGCGGCCGATCTCGAGGCTCAGTCCATCGAGCGCGGCCGGCGCGTGCGCGCCGACGCCGAAGCGGCGCGTCACGCGGTCGAGCCGCAGCGTCGTGAAATCGTGGTTCACGTCGGTGGCAACTTCAACGCGGGATCACTTGAGTTTCTGCGTGCCGATCTCTTCGTCCCATTTGCGGAAGGCCTTCACCAGCGCCTGCGATTCGAGCGGCTGTGCGTGCGGCCGGTTCGCGATCCAGTCAGCGTACTCGGGGCGGCCGAACTCCTTGATCACATCCTGGCTCTGCTGCGGCGCCATCGTGATGGGCACGTTCTTGACGGCCGGGCCGGGGTAGAAGTAGCCCTTGTCATAGGTGAGGGCCTGCTGCGCGGGTTGCAGCAGGAATGCCATCAGATCGAAGACCAGCGCCTGCTTCTCGGGCGACAAGCCCTTGGGCGTCATCATGTACTGCGTGTCATTGACCCACGTGAAATCCTTGAAGGCCGCGATGCGGTAGTGCTTCGGCACGACGCCCAGTGCGCGCGGGTTGATATCCCAGCCGGTCACGCTGACCGTCATGTCGCGCGAGCCTTCGCCGAGTTCGCGCATCACAGCGCCGGTGCCGCCAGGGTAGTACTCGATGCAGGTGTTGAGCTGCTTCAGGTAGGCCCATGTCTTGTCCCAGCCGTTCACCGGATCTTTCGGGTCCTTGTCGCCCAACAGGTACGGCAAGCCCATCATGAAAGTGCGGCCAGGCCCTGAATTGGCTGGGCGCCCGTAGATGAAGCGGTTCGGATTGGCCTTGCACCACGCGAGCAGTTCCTGCGGCGTCGTCGGCGCCTTTTGAACTTTCTCGGGGTTGAACTCCAGCAGCGGGCCGGCGGGCATGAAGACGACCGCGAGGGCCTGGTTGCGCGCGAGCTCCTGCATCTTGCGCGCTTGCGGCAGGTAGTTGTCCAGCACACCGGGGAACTTGGCAGCCTGGTCCGGCAGCAACACCGTCCAGAGGTTTTGCTCGATGCCGGCCGACAGAATGTCGGTGCCGCCGAGCACGAGATCGATATCTGTGCGGCCCGCGGCCTGCATCGCCTTGAGCTTGCTGGGCAGTTCGGGGGCCGGCGCCTTAGTGAACGTGAAGCGCACGTTCGGGTTCTTCGCCTTGTAGCTTTCGATGGCGTCTTGCAGCAGCGCCAGAGCACCGCCGACGTCGACGACGTTCACCGTCTGGGTCTGCGCGATGGCGGCGGGCGCGCCGAACGCGAGGCCTGCGAAGGCCGCAGCGGCGGCAGCGCACAAGTGAATTTTCATCGACTGTCTCCGGTTGTCTCGGCGTCTGACCGCGCCTGCCAGGAAGTCTATGTGTCCAGTCCAAAATAAACAAGTGGTTGGGCCAATTGATGTTTTGGCATGGCCAATTTGCTCGGCGGCTTGCATAATTTCGGCCCTGAAGCTCGCCTCTTTCAAAGCTCATTCCAATGAAAATCCTCTCCGCCAAAGTCATCGTCTGCTCGCCTGGGCGTAACTTCGTCACGCTCAAGATCGAGACCGACCAAGGCCTGTACGGTATCGGCGACGCGACCCTGAACGGGCGCGAAATGGCGGTCGCCGCCTATCTCGAAGAGCACGTCGTGCCGTGCCTGATCGGCCGCGACGCGGCGCAGATCGAAGACATCTGGCAGTACCTGTACCGCGGCGCGTACTGGCGCCGCGGCCCGGTCACGATGACGGCGATCGCCGCGGCCGACACCGCCCTCTGGGACATCAAGGCGAAGGCCGCCGGCATGCCGCTGTATCAATTGCTCGGCGGCCGCAGCCGGAGCGGTGTGATGGTCTACGGCCACGCCAACGGGCGCGACATCGAGCACACGCTGGACGAAGTGCAGCGCTACATCGATCTGGGCTACAAGGCGATCCGCGCGCAGAGCGGCGTGCCGGGGCTGAACTCGGTTTACGGCGTCGGGCGCGGCAGCATGTTCTACGAGCCGGCCGACGCGGCGCTTCCTTCCGAGCACGACTGGTCGACCGAGAAATACCTCGACCACGCGCCGAAGCTCTTCGAGCGCTTGCGCGCAAAGCTTGGCTTCGAACATCACCTGTTGCACGACGTGCACCACCGCCTCACGCCGATCGAGGCAGCGCGCCTCGGCAAGACGCTCGAGCCGTACCGCCTGTTCTGGATCGAAGACCCGACGCCGGCCGAGAACCAGGAAGCGTTCCGGCTTATCCGCCAGCACACGACCACGCCGCTTGCGGTCGGCGAGGTCTTCAACAGCGTCTGGGACTGCAAGGACCTGATCCAGGGTCAGCTGATCGACTACATCCGCGCGACCGTCGTGCATGCCGGTGGCATTTCGCACCTGCGCCGCATTGCCGACCTCGCAGCGATGTACCAGGTGCGCATGGGGTCGCACGGCGCGACCGATCTGTCGCCGGTCTGCATGGGCGCGGCGCTGCACTTCGACCTGTGGGTGCCCAACTTCGGCATCCAGGAGTACATGCGCCACACCGAAGAGACCGATGCGGTCTTCCCGCACGCCTACACGTTCGATGCCGGCATGCTGCACCCGGGCGAAGCGCCCGGCCACGGCGTTGACATCGACGAGGCGCTGGCCGCGAAGTACCCTTACCAGCGCGCCTACCTGCCGGTGAACCGGCTCGCGCTCGACGGCACGTTGTGGCACTGGTGATGAGCGACGTGTCGACACTGCACCGCGCGCGTCTCACGCCGCTTGCGCTGGCCGCGGCGAACCCGCGGGTCGCGCCCCCGGCCTACGACCGCACCTCGTTGCGCGGCGGCATCGTGCACCTGGGCATCGGCGCCTTCGCGCGCGCGCACTTCGCGGCCTGCAATGAGGCGGCGATCGCACACAGCGGGGATATGCGCTTCGGCATCGTCGGCGTCTCGATGCGCAGCGCCGAGACGCGCGACGCGCTCGCGCCGCAGGCCGGCCTCTACACGCTGGCCCTGCGCGACGCCGACGCGCACGGCCAGCCGCGGCAGCGCGTCAGCGTGATCGGCAACCTGATCGCGCTGATGGTCGCGCCAGGAGATCCGGCCGCGGTCGTCTCGCGCATCGCCCACGCTGACACGCGCATCCTGAGCCTGACCATCACCGAGAAAGGCTATTGCCACAGCCCGGCGAGCGGCCGGCTGCAGATCGCACACCCCGAGATCGCACACGATCTGGCCGAGCCCGACCGGCCTTGCAGCGCCGTCGGCATGATCGTGCGCGGGCTGCAGCAGCGGCGCCGACTCGGACGCGGCCCGCTCACGTTGATGTCGCTCGACAACCTGCCGTCGAACGGCAACCTGCTGCGTCAACTCGTCGGCGCCTTCGCATCGCACGTCGATGTCGAACTGGCCGCATGGATCGACGCCGAGTGCAGCTTTCCGAATTCGATGGTCGACCGCATCGTGCCGCGCACCACGCAGGCCGACCGCGCATCCATCAGCGCCGACATCGGCCTCGACGACGCCTGGCCCGTCGTGGCCGAGCCTTACTTCGAATGGGCTGTCGAAGACCGCTTCTGCGCCGGCAGGCCGGCTTGGCAGGCGGGCGGCGCGCGCCTGGTCGAATCGGCCGCGCACCACGAGCGGCTCAAGCTGCGGATGGTCAATGCGAGCCACTCCGCGCTCGCGTACCTCGCCGCCGACGCGGGCGTCGCGACCGTCGATGCGGCGATGCGCATGCCCCACATGCGTCGCTACCTGGAGTGCCTGATGCGCGACGAGATTGCGGCGACGCTCGGCGACATTCCGGGCATCGACCTGGTGGCGCTTCAGGCCCAGCTGCTGACTCGATTCGCGAACCCTTCCCTCGCACACCAGACCCATCAAATCGCCATGGACGGCTCGCAGAAGATTCCGCAGCGCTGGCTCGGCACGGTGGCCGACCGGCTCGCTCGCGGGCAGCCCGTGCCGTTGCTCGCACTCGCGATCGCCGCGTGGCTGAGGTACCTGGCGGGCAGCGACGAGGCCGGCCTCGTCTACTCCATCCAGGATCCGGCGGCGCACCATCTGGCGCTGCAACGGCGGCGTGGCGAGGCACTGGCGGCCGGCGTTTCGGATGTGCTCGCAGCCGAGCGCATCCAGGTCGCGACGATGCTGCAATTCGCACCCGTCTTCGGCGAGCTGGGGCATTCGCCGGCGCTCGTGGAGGCGGTCGCTGCGCAGGCCTTGTCGCTGCGGCAACGCGGAGTTGTCGAGACGCTGGCGGCAGCAGCGCAAGGCAGCGTCGCCTGACCAATTCGGTATCTGAATTCGATGTCGTCACCATCGCCGAGTGCATGGTGCGCGGCGTCAACTATCTTTTAGGCAACACCGGCGCCAGCCAGCTAGTTGTTGGTGGTCAATAGGTTGTTCCCACCGAGTATGGAAGCGTGAGGCTTGTAGCCGAGTTCCGAGCGTTGTCGGCGGGTGTCGTAGTGGTCGAGGAACCCCGGCAGGTTCTGTCGCAATAGCGCGCTGAGGACAAACATCGCCGCCAAGCCGAATCAGATCAGAAAGCCACCGAGTAGAACTGGCTCGCTGCAGACGAGGATCGGTCTTTGATATCGCCGAGCTGGCCTTTGCGGATCATGTACGTGAACTCGATGCCAGCGTGACCATATTGTTGAGAAGCTTCGACTTGTACATCTCGATGCACAGCCCGCTGTCGGCCGGGATGCTCACGATGGCCGCAGTGTTGGAGCCGCTCTTGTCGATGGTGATCTTCTCGGGCACGCCGTGCAGGTCGATGGCGCGCTCGAAGAATGGCCGCACGCGGCGTGATCTCGCTGCGCACGCAGCAGGAAGTCGATCGTGTCGCCGTCGCGATCGACCGCTCGGTACAGGTACTTCCACTGGCCACCGACCTTGGCGTAGGTCTCGTCCATTCGCCAGCTTCGCCCCACCACGCGCTTGCGCCGGCTACACATCGCCGCGAGCACCGGCAAGATCTTCATCGACCAGCGATGCAGCGTGGAGTGATCGACGAAGACTCCGCGCTCGGCCATCATCTCCTCGATGTTTCAAAAGCTCAGCGGGTACGCCGCGTACCAACGCACACGGATGACCCTACCTGCCCGCGCTTATCGCTACAGAACTGGCGCCACCGCGGGTAGCGCGAAGGACGTCGTCTCAACTGAACGGTCGACAGCATTCGGCGCCGATGCTGCGGACACAACGACGCGCTCGCCAATAGATCGCCATTCGCGCAGGACGAGCACTGCGCCAACGGCAACAATAACGCCGACGACGACTAGCTGTTGAGTTGCAATAGGTTATTCCCGCCGAGTCTGGAAGCGGGCGGTCTGTTGCCCAGGGCCGAGTGAGGTCGCCTGGCGTTGTAGAAGGCAAGGAATGCGGCGAGCCAGCCAGTGCGCTCAGCGCTATTG
>JAYTYH010000308.1:0-2173 GCA_043742485.1 Rhizobacter sp. | reverse complement strand
CAAGGACCCGAAGACGATCGAGCCGCTGGTGCCGGTCGATCTGGTGGTCGACCACTCGGTGATGATCGATTACTTCGGCACGAAAGAGTCGCTCGACCTCAACATGAAGCTCGAATTCCAGCGCAACCGCGAGCGCTACGAGTTCATGAAATGGGGCATGGGCGCGTTCGATACCTTCGGCGTGGTGCCGCCGGGTTTCGGCATCGTGCACCAGGTGAATCTCGAATACCTGGCGCGCGGCGTGCACAAGGGCGAGGACGGCGTGTACTACCCCGACTCGCTGGTCGGCACCGACAGCCACACGACGATGATCAACGGCATCGGCGTCGTCGGCTGGGGCGTCGGCGGCATCGAGGCCGAGGCGGCGATGCTCGGCCAGCCGGTCTATTTCCTGACGCCCGACGTGGTGGGCTTCGAGTTCACGGGACGGCTGCGCGAAGGCGTCACGGCGACCGACCTCGTGCTCGCGGTGACCGAGATCCTGCGCAAGCAGAAAGTCGTCGGCAAGTTCGTCGAGTTCTTCGGCGAAGGCGTGGCCGGCCTCTCGGTGCCGGACCGCGCGACGATGGCCAACATGGCGCCCGAGTACGGCGCGACGATGGGCTTTTTTCCGGTCGATGACAAGACGATCGAGTACTTCGAAGGCACCGGCCGCACCAAGGCGGAGATCGAAGCCTTCCAGGCCTATTTCAAGGCGCAGGGTCTGTACGGCATTCCGCGCGCCGGACAGATCGACTATTCGTCGGTGGTCAGCCTCGACCTCGGCACCGTGACGCCGAGCCTGGCGGGCCCGAAGCGGCCGCAGGACCGCATCGAGCTCGGCAAGGTCAAGTCGCAGTTCACCTCGCTCTTCTCCAAGGCGCCAACCGAGAACGGCTACAACCAGCCTGCCGCCCACCTGCTGACGCGCCATCTCGTGCGGGCCCAGGACGCGCGCAACGGCGAAGGCGACGGCGCGAAGATTCCGCGCTCGCCGTCGGTTCAGCCCGGCGCGCCGCGCTCGGTCGAGGAAATGTCCGCCAACAAGCCGACCCTGGCCGCCGCGCTGCACGAGGCCGAGCCGATCCTGCCCGCGCACGACGACATGACGGTGGGCAACGGCGACGTTCTCATCGCCGCCATCACCTCGTGCACCAATACCTCGAACCCGAGCGTCATGCTCGCCGCCGGCCTGCTCGCGAAGAAGGCGGTCGAGGCCGGGCTCAAGGTGCAGCCGCATATCAAGACCTCGCTGGCGCCGGGCTCGCGCATCGTCACCGAGTACCTCACCAAGGCGGGCCTGATTCCCTATCTCGAAAAGCTCGGCTTCAACGTCGCCGCCTACGGCTGCACGACCTGCATCGGCAACGCCGGCGACCTGACGCCCGAGCTGAACGACGCGATCACCAAGAACGATCTCGTCTGCGCCGCCGTGCTTTCGGGCAACCGCAACTTCGAGGCGCGCATCCACCCGAACCTGAAGGCCAACTTCCTGGCCAGCCCGCCGCTGGTGGTCGCCTACGCGATCGCCGGCACCGTGCTGAAGGACCTGATGACCGAGCCGGTCGGCAAGGGCAAGCGCGGCAAGGACGTCTACCTCGGTGACATCTGGCCGACCAGCGACGAGATCGCCGCACTGATGAAGCACGCCATGAACGGCAAGGCCTTCAAGGCGAACTACGACAAGGTGGCCAACCAGCCCGGCCCGCTCTGGCAGAAGATCAAGGGCGTGCAGGGCCAGGTCTACAGCTGGCCCGACTCGACCTACATCGCCAAACCGCCCTTCTTCGACGGCTTCGAGATGACGCCCCACGCCGCCGAGATCGGCGTCAAGGGCGCTCGCGCAATGGCCCTGTTCGGCGACTCGATCACGACCGACCACATCTCGCCGGCCGGCGCCATCAAGGAGGCGTCACCGGCCGGGCAATGGCTGAAGGACAACGGCGTCGTCAAGGCCGACTTCAACTCCTACGGCTCGCGCCGCGGCAACCACGACGTGATGATGCGCGGCACCTTCGCCAACGTACGCATCAAGAACCTGATGATCCCGCCCGACGCCAGCGGCTCGCGCGAGGAAGGCGGCGTCACGCTCTTCCAACCCTCGGGCGAAAAGATGTTCATCTACGACGCCGCGATGAAGTACATGGAAGCCGCGACGCCGACGGTCGTCTTCGGCGGTGAGGAGTACGGCACC
>JAYTYH010000307.1:0-8568 GCA_043742485.1 Rhizobacter sp. | reverse complement strand
GGCGCGATGGCGTCGTCGCAGTGCACGATGAACAACTTCACCTTCGGCAACGCGCGCCTGCAGTACTACGAGACGATCTCGGGCGGCTCCGGTGCCGGCGGATCGATCGACGACGCTGGCCGCGTCGTCGGGGGCTTCGACGGCACCTCGGTCGTGCAGACGCACATGACGAACTCGCGCCTCACCGACCCCGAGGTGCTCGAGTTCCGCTTCCCGGTCCGGCTCGAGAGCTACGAGATCCGGGCCGGCTCGGGCGGCGCTGGCGAATTCCGCGGTGGCGACGGCGGCACACGGCGCGTTCGCTTCCTCGAGCCCATGACGGCGTCGATCCTCTCCAACGGCCGCCACCACGGGGCTTTCGGAATGGCTGGAGGCGGGGCCGGGGCGCCCGGCCGGAATCGCGTCGAACGGGCCAGTGGCGAGGTCGAGGAACTCGACCACATCGCCAGCATCGAGGTCGTTTCCGGCGATGTCTTCGTCGTCGACACGCCCGGCGGCGGCGGCTACGGCCGGCCGCGGTAACGGCACTTCGTCACGACGACGGCGGCGAGCGCAAACGCCTTTCGTGGCGCCGCGGCGGCGTCCGACAGAGCGGCCGATGCGTCGCGGCGAGACTGCGTCGATGCGAATCGCCACTGCCCTGATCTGCCTCTGCGCCGCGGCGCTGCCGGTCGCTGCGCCCGTTCGCGCACAGTCGTCTCTGGTGGCGCTCGCAGGCACTGGCGCCGCGCCGCCGGCGCCGTGGCATGTCGTCGGCTTGCCGCAGCAGACCAAGCCCTTCACGCGTTTCGCGTTGACCGAGATCGATGGCCGCCGCGCGGTCAGGATCGAGGCCGATGCGTCGTATGGCAACCTCGTGCATCCGTTGCAGGACGCGCCGGCCGCGGGCCATCTCGCCTGGCAGTGGCGCGTCGAGCAGCCGCTCACCGAAACCGACCTGCACCAGAAGTCGGGCGACGACACCGAGGTCAAGGTCTGCGTCTTCTTCGACGAGCCGATGGACAAGGTCTCGTTCGGCGACCGGCAACTGCTCAGGCTGGCGCGCGCCCGTTCGGCCGAAGCGGTGCCGACGGCGACGCTGTGCTACGTGTGGGACGCGAAGATCGCCGCCGGCACGGCGCTCGACAACGCCTTCACGCGCCGGCTCCGCTATATCGTCGTCGAGAGCGGCAATGGCCGGCTCAACCAGTGGGTCGCCGAGCGCCGCGATCTTCGCGCCGACTTCGCCCGCACCTTCGGTGCCGAGTGCGACACGGTGCCGCCGGTGATCGGCGTCGCCATCGGCGCCGATGCCGACAACACCCATGGCCACAGCATCGCCTACGTCGCCGGGCTCACGCTCGAGCCCTGACCGCTATGCCCTGATCAGCCTGCCCTGACGGATCGCTCTGCGGGCGCTACTCGAGCGGCCGGAACGTCATCGTGAACACGGGTGGGACGCGGCCATCGGTGTCGCGCGGCAGGATCTCGGTCTTGTCGATGGCCCGCAGCACGGTCTCGTCCCACAGCGCCGAGCCACTGCCTTTGGTGATGCGCCGCCCGACGATGGTGCCGTCGGGCGCGACGCGGACCTCGATCTCGGCGGTCGGGTTGCCGGCGACGGCGCCGGTCAGCACGATGTTCGGCTTGATGCGCGCCTTGATGCGGCCGGCATAGCCCGCCGACGGGCCCGACGTGCGCGCGGCGGTGCCGGTCGTGCCAGGATCGTCGCTGTCGCCTGCCAGGCTCTTCATGCGGCGCAGGTTGGCTTCGCGGATCGCGGCCTGCTTGGCGTCGGCCTTGGCGCTGGCAGCAGCGTCGGCCTTGGCTTCTGCCAGCCGGGCCTGTTCGGCGAGCTTCTTCTTCTCGGCCTGCTCGTCGGCGAGGCGCTGCTTCAGTAGCCGCGCCTGCTTCTCGTCCTCGAGCTTGCGCGCCTCGTCGCGTCGTGTGAGCTCGGCCTTGCGCGCAACCTCGGCTCGCTCCGTCTCGGCGCGTCGCTCCTTCTCGCGGGCAGCGCGCTCGATGCCGATCTGCGCGTCTTCGCGAGGCGCGACAACGGGCTCGGGCTTCGGCGGCGGCGGCGGTGCAAGCCGCCGAAGCTCGGGCGCCACGGCCCGCGGCGTCGGCGGCTGCGGCGGCACGGGCTGCGGCTGCACCGGCTGCGGCTCAGGCGCCACGGCGCGCGGCGCCGCCATCTGCGGCACCGCCGACCACAGCTCGGCGACCACGCCTTCGGGGTCGCTCGATTTCCAGTGCACGCTCCAGGCCAGCGCGATCACGAGCAGCACGTGGACCGCGAAGGCGAGGCCGAAGCCGGTGCGCATGCCGGCCGGCGGCTGCGGCGCGAAGGCATCGCGCGGCAGGGCCGCCGCGGTCACGGCTTGCCCTGCTTGACCGACAGGCCGACGCGCTGCACGCCGGCGCGCTGCAGCGCGTCCATGGCGCGCACCACGACCTCGTACTTGACGCCCTTGTCGGCAGAGATCACGACCGGCGTCTCGGCGTTGCCGGCCTGCGCCGCCCGCACCCGCGAGGCGATGTCGGCGAAGGCGAGCGAGGTCGGCTCCTTGCCGTCGACGCGCATCTTGAGCTGCTCGTCGGCGCCGACCACGAGTTCGACGACATGCTCGGGCCGCAGCTTGCTCTTGCCCACGCTCGGCAGGTCGACGACACCGGTCGTGATCAGCGGCGCCGTGACCATGAAGATGATCAGCAGCACCAGCATGACGTCGATGAACGGGACCATGTTGATCTCGTTGATCGTGCGGCGGCCGCGGCCGCGATGGCTCACTGCAGGCATGAAAAACCGTGGGTCGAGGCAGCCGGCCGCGCCCCCTTGGGGGGCAGGGAACGGAGAGAGCGTGGGGGCGCCATCAGGGCAAGGCTGCGGCGTTGCGCTGCAGGATGTTGGAGAACTCCTCGATGAAGCTCTCGAGCTGGCTGGCGATGCGGTCGATGTCGCGTGCGAAGCGGTTGTAGGCGATCACCGCCGGGATCGCCGCGAACAGGCCGATGGCGGTGGCCACCAGCGCCTCGGCGATGCCAGGCGCGACCGTGGCGAGCGTCACCTGCGTCATGTTCGACAGTCCGATGAAGGCATGCATGATTCCCCACACCGTGCCGAACAGGCCCACGTAGGGTGAGACCGAGCCTACCGACGCCAGGAACGACAGGTTCGACTCGATCGTGTCGAGCTCGCGCTGAAAACTGGCGCGCATGGCGCGGCGGGCGCCGTCGAGCAGGGCGCCGGTGTCCTTGACGTGCTTCTCGCGCAGCTTGAAGAACTCGCGCATGCCCGAGGCGAAGATGCGCTCCATCGGCGAGCCGGCGCTCTGCTTGGTGGCGTCGGCGTAGAGGTCGTTGAGGTTGCGGCCGGCCCAGAACTCGCGCTCGAAGTCGTCGTTGGCAGCCTTCGTGCGGCGCAGCCCGAACAGCTTGCCGAAGATGACGGTCCAGCTCGCGAGCGAGGCGACGAGCAGCCCTGCCATCACCAGCTGCACCACGAAGCTCGCGTGGAGAACGAGCGTGACGATCGAGAAGTCCTGGTTCATCGAAAAGCGTTCATCGCAGGGCAAGGAGGATGTCGTTGGGGATTCGGCGCGGCCTGAAAGTTCCGAGGTCGACGCAGCCGATGCGGATGCTGCCTTCGGCAAGCAGGTCCTGCGCCAGCCAGGCCTGTTGCGCGACCTCGAGGCTGGCCTGGCCACGGTGGCGGACCTCGACGCTGACCGAGATCACATCGTCGAGCCGTGCCGGTCGACGATAGCGCACCGAGGTCTCGGTGACGACGAAGGCGATGCCGGCCTCGCTGCGCAGTGCCTCCTGCTCGAAGCCCAGGCTGCGCAGCCACTCGCTGCGGCCGCGTTCGAAGAACTTGAGGTAGTTGGCGTAGAAGACGATGCCGGCGGCGTCGGTGTCTTCCCAGTAGACGCGCATCTCGAAACGGAACGGCGCCGTCATGGCGCCGCGGCATCCGCAGGGTTCGTCGGGAAGGGCGCTGTCGCGCTAGGGCACGACCTTGCGGTAGACCGGGCCCCAGACCGGGTGGCCGGCTTCGGCCTTGTCGAGCGCAAAGGCCGGGTCGGCCTCGCGGGCGCGCCTGAACTCGGCTTCGCATTCGGCCACGCGGCCGGCCGCGCACTGGATGAAGGCGAGGCGCTTGTGTGCTTCGGCGCGATCCTTCGGCGAGGCGAGTCCGGTCGCGAGGGCCTGGCTGAACTGTTTTTCGGCAGAGTCGTATTGAGCGTCGTCATAGGCCTTCAGGCCGGCCAGCAAGGCCCTCTCGGCCGGCCGTGCAGTCACGTCGAGAAGGCCGACGGGCGCCAGCGGCGCCTGCACGCAAGCCGAAGTAAAGCAGGCCGCGAATGCTATCGCGGCCAAGGGTCCGGTCCTCATGGCCCGAACTTGTAGTGCAGCGATACAGCTTGGCCCGCGACGACGTTGACCGAGGTCGCGTAAGGCGCGAAATCGCCGTTGCGCACGACGATCTGGTGGCGACCTACGGAGAGCGTCAGCTCGGTGAGAGGTGGCGCGGCGCCGGAGGCGTTGCCGTCGACCTCGACCTGGCCCCACGGGCTGATCGCGATCCTGACGGTGCCGGTCGCGGGCGCGACGAGCTGCGTGGCGGCTGCCAGGCGCTGGTCGCGGTCGCGCGTCTCGCGGTCACGGAGCTCGCGGGTGCGGCGCTCCTTGACCGACTCGCGTGGCGGCGCTGTGGCTGCGACGGGCGGCAGCGCCGGTGATACGACTGGCGATACGAGCGGCGCCACGGCCGCCACGGCCGCCGGGGCTGTCGCCGTGGCGACCGCGGCAGGGGCAGCGACCGCCACGGACGCGGGCCGCGACGCGGCGCCGGGTGCATTGATCAGGCCCAGGCTGGACGACATGATCGCCTCGGGCGTCGACAGCGCCGCCGTCCTCGCCGCCGTCGCACTGGCGCCGGGATCGAAGACATCGACCTCGGCCTTCGCCGCGACCGGCCGCAGCGGTGCCACGATCGGTGCCGGGAGCTTCGTCGCAACCGCTGCGTCGACGCCTCGAATCGGCACCGTCGGCAACGTCGTCTGCCAGCCGACAACGCTGCCGACGGCCAGCGTCAGCAGTGCTGCCGCGGTCCATGCCAGCGTGCGCGCACGCGGCCGACCGGGTGCACCCGGCAAGGCCACAACGGCGCCCTCAACGAGCGCCGGGTTGGCATCGAGCCACTGGCGCAGCTCGCGCGCGAACGAGCGCGCCGAGCGGAAGCGATGCTCAGGGTCCTTGGCCATCGCCCGCGCCGCGATCTCGGCCAGCGCCCTGGGCACGCTGGAGTCGACCTTGTTCGCGAGCGGCGGCTCGAGCATCAGCACGGCATGGCGGATGTCTTTCAGCGAGTCGCCACGGAACGGCTTCTCGTCGGCGAGCAGCTCGTAGAGCACGACGCCGAGCGAGAACACGTCGGCGCGGCGGTCGGCCGGCTGGCGCAGGATCTGCTCGGGCGCCATGTAGTACGGCGAGCCGGCGCCAGCGTTGGTGTCGTCGCTCTGCTGGTGGGCGACGCGGGCGATGCCGAAGTCGAGCACGCGCGGCTGCGTGCGGCCGACCATGAAGATGTTGGCCGGCTTGATGTCGCGGTGGATCACGCCCTTGCTGTGCGCGAAGGCGAGCGCATCGGCGACACGGCGCACGATCAGCGCCGCCTGCGCCGGGGTCGCCCGCCAGCCTTCCTGGCGCAACTGGCGCAGGTCACGGCCCTTCAGCAGCTCCATCGCGATGTAGGCGCGCTTGTCGCTGATGCCGGCGTCGAACACGGTGACGATGTGCGGGTGGCTGAGGCCGCCGGCGGCGCGCGCCTCGTTGATGAAGAGCGTGTTGAAGGCCTCTCGCTTGTCTTCGGGCAGCTCGACGTTCAGCGTCTTGACGGCGATCAGGCGCGAGAGCAGCGGATCGTGGGCCGCGAACACGGTGCCGAGGCCGCCTTCACCGAGCTGGTACTTGAGCGCGTAGCGGCCGATGTGGCCGATGGTCGGCAGCACCGGGCTCGCGGGCTTCGGCAGCAGGCCTGCGAGCTGGCCGCCTTCGGCTGCCGGCGCGTCGGAGTCGCTCCAGAGGGCGACTCCCGGCAGGCTCGGTGGCGGCCCGGGCTCGGAGTCGCCCACGGGCAGGGTCGGCGGAATCGAACTGTTCACGTCTGCCAGCTTAAGTGAGGCAGCGACCACCCATGTGTGAAATAGGCTGCGCTGCCCACATCCGTAACACCATCTCACCATTCGCCCGGCGACCCGGCCGGCGCGCGCTGCGGAGTGCAGCGCCGGCGCCACGGCCCAGTTCAGCTGCGTCGGGCCCGGGCCGCTTCGACCTCGACGAGGCGAATCTCGGCGGCGGCCTTGTCGAGCACGCCGTTGACGAACTTGTGGCCGTCGGTGCCGCCGAAACTCTTGGCCAGCTCGACCGCCTCGTTGATGACGACGCGGTATGGAATCTCGAGGCAGTGCTGCAGCTCGTAGACGCCGATCATCAGCACGCCGTGCTCGATGGGCGAGAGCTGCTCGATCTTGCGGTCGACATGGCGCGTCAGCACCTCGTCGATCGCCGCCGCCTCCCGAATGGCGCCGTGCAGCACGAGCTCGAAGTGGCCGACGTCGCACTTGTCGAAGCCTTCCTGTTCGCGCACATGGGCTGCGACGACGCCGGCATCGGCGCGGCCGAGCCGCCATTCATAGAGGCCTTGCAGGGCCAGCTCGCGGGCACGCCGGCGCGACGACTTCTGGGCGCTGCGCCGGTCGGTCCTTCGGTCCGGCCGCTTGGCGGCGGGTGCCGCGGGCACCGCGGGCGTGGCATCGGCTTCGAGGTCTGAAGCGGTCACGACAGTTCGTCCAGCAGGTTCGCCATCTCGACGGCGGCGCGCGCTGCGTCGCGGCCTTTCTCTTCGGCGCGAACGCTGGCCTGGGCCTCGTTCTCGCAGGTCAGGATGGCGTTGGCGATGGCGATGCCGTGATCGATCGCGACGCGCGTCACGGCGGCGCCGCTCTCGTTGGCGACCAGCTCGAAGTGGTACGTCTCGCCGCGGACGACGCAGCCGACGGCGACGAGAGCGTCGTGCTCGTCGGCATCGGCCAGGGCGCTGAGGGCGACGCCGATCTCGAGTGCGCCCGGCACCGAGACATGGGTGATGTCGGCCGCGGCGACGCCGAGCGCGAGCAGCTCGTCGGTGCAGGCACGGACGAGCCGGTCGGTGATGGCGGCGTTGAAGCGGGCCTGGACGATGCCGATGCGCAGCTCGCGGCCGTCGAGGCGGGCGCTCTCGCCGCGCGAGTCGTCGATTCGCACGGCTTCGCCGCGCTCAACGTGGCGCATCGACGGGGCTGACGACCGGCGCGGTGATGACCGGCTCGTCGGCGACGAAGCCGGTGACCTCGAGGCCATAGCCGAGCAGGCTCGGCATGCGGCGCGGGTTGCCGAGCAGCTTCATTCGGGCGACGCCGAGGTCACGCAGGATCTGGGCGCCGATGCCGAAGGTGCGCAGGTCCATCGGCGTTTGCGGGCGCACGGCGCCGCGCTGGCGCGCCAGCACTTGCGGCAGCAGGTCGGCGGCCGACTCGCCGCAGTTGAGCAGCACCGCGGCACCGCGTTCGCTGCGGTGCAGCTCGGCCAGCGCCCGCGGCAGCGGCCAGGAGTGGTCGCCGGGGCCGGCGTCGATCAGGTCGAGCACCGACAGCGGCTCGTGGACACGCACCAAGACCTCGTCGGCCGCAGTCCAGGTGCCGCGCGTCAGGGCCAGGTGCAGGCCGCCGCTGTGGTCACGGTAGGCAACGCAGTCGAACTCGCCCTGCGGCGTCAGCATCTTGCGGGTCCCGGCGCGCTCGATCAGGGACTCGTTGCGGCTGCGGTGCTCGATGAGGCTGACGATGGTGCCGATCTTCAGGCCGTGCTCGCGGCCGAAGGCCATGAGCTCGGGCAACCGTGCCATGGTGCCGTCGTCGTTCATCACCTCGCAAATCACGGCCGCGGGCGAAAGACCGGCCATGCCGGCGAGGTCGCAGCCGGCTTCGGTGTGGCCGGCGCGCATGAGCACGCCGCCGTCCTGCGCCAGCAAGGGAAAGATGTGGCCGGGCTGGACCAGATCAGTGGCCTTGGCGTCGCGGCGCACGGCGGCCTGCACGGTGCGGGCGCGGTCGGCCGCCGAGATGCCGGTGCTGACGCCGGTGGCGGCCTCGATCGAGACCGTGAACGCGGTGCCGTGCTGGGCGTTGTTGCGCGCGGCCATCGGCGGCAGTTGCAGGCGCTCGCAGCGTTCGCGCGTGAGCGTCAGGCAGATCAGGCCGCGGCCGTACTTGGCCATGAAGTTGATGGCCTCGGGCGTGACCAGGTCGGCGGCGAGGACGAGGTCGCCCTCGTTTTCGCGGTCTTCCTCGTCGACGAGGATGACCATGCGGCCTGCGGCCAGCTCGGCGACGAGCTCGGGAATCGGTGCGATCGTCATGTTCGGCATTTTAGGTTGCGTGGTCGAGGTGCTCAGCGTCCGGGCAGGCCGGCGGCGAGCATGCGCTCGACGTAGCGGGCGATGGTGTCGACCTCGAGGTTGACGGCGCGGCCCGCAGCCAGCCCGCG
>JAYTYH010000306.1:0-3125 GCA_043742485.1 Rhizobacter sp. | reverse complement strand
CGCCTACTTCGCCACCGGCGCCTTCGTCGGTTTTCTGGCCGGGCTGCTCGGCATCGGCGGCGGCATGACGCTGGTGCCGGTGCTGGCGGCGATGTTCACGGCGCAGCATTTCGCGCCCGGCCACACGGTGCAGCTCGCTCTCGGCACCGGCATGGCGTCGATCGTGTTCACATCGAGTGCCAGCGTGCGCACGCACCACCGCCTCGGCGGCGTCGACTGGCTGCTGGTGCGCCGCCTCGGCCCGGCGATGGTGGTCGGCACGCTGCTGGCCACGGCGCTCTCCGGCTGGGTGCCGCAGCGGGCGCTGGCGCTCGTCTTCGCAGTGGTCGTGTATGCGGGCGCAACGCAGATCCTGTTCGGCAAGAAGCCGGCTGCGGGCCGCACCCTGCCGGGCACGCCGGCGCTGGTGGCGATCGGGCTGGCGATCGGCGTCGTCGCCGGGCTGGTGTCGGCGGGCGGCGCCTTCATGACGGTGCCGTTCATGCTCTTTTGCGGCGTCGCGATGACCACCGCCATCGGCACCGGCGCCGCACTCGGCGTGCCAGTGGCGATCGTCGGCACGCTCGGCTACATGTTCAGCGGCTGGCACGTGGCCGACATGCCGGCGCTGTCGCTCGGCTTCGTACATGGCCCGGCGTTGCTCGGCATCGTCGCCGGCAGCATGCTCACCGCGCCGCTGGGTGCACGTTCGGCGCACCGCATGCCGGTGGCCACCCTGCGCCGCATCTTCGCCGGCCTGCTCTACATCCTTGCCACGAAGATGCTCTGGACCTATGCCTGAGGTCTCGCCCGTTCGCCGACGACGCCGACGAGTCAGCCGCCAGCGAGCCTGGTCCCGATGCCTTCTCCGGTCAGCAGCGTGACCACCTGGTCGCGGTGGTCGCCCTGGAGCTCGATCACGCCGCCCTTGACCGTACCGCCGGTGCCGCACGCCGCCTTCAGGCGCTTGGCGAGAGTCACCAGCGCAGCGTCGTCGAGGGCCAGGCCGGTGACCACGGTCACTGTCTTGCCGCCGCGGCCGCCGACCTCGCGGCGAATGCGGGCGATGCCGTCGCCCGCCGGCGCGGCACGAGCGCGCGACGCAGCGCAACTGCACGACGCGATCGGCCGCCGGCACACCGGGCACATGCGGCCTGCGCCGGTCGAGTAGACGAGGCCGCCGGAAGCGGGTGGCTTGGGCATGCGACGATTGTCATCGCCCGTAACGAATGACAAGGAACCGACCCGTGAACATCAGCCTCGATCAAGCCAATCAGATCTGCGCTCTCGCGTTGCAGCGCGCCACCGAAGCAGGCCACCAGCCGATGGCCGTGGTGGTGCTCGATGCTTCGGGGCACACCAAGGTGGCGCAGCGCCAGGACGGCGCCAGCATGTTCCGCATCGACATCGCCACGGGCAAGGCCTGGGCCTCGATCGCCATGGGCGCCGCCTCGCGCGTGCTGACCCAGCGCGCCAAGGACCTGCCCGCCTTCTTCGGCGCCCTCGCCGCCACCGGCAACGGCAAGTTCATCCCGCAGACCGGCGCCGTGCTGATCAAGGACGCCCAGGGTCAGGTCATCGGCGCGGCCGGCGCGAGCGGCGGTACCGGGGACGAGGACGAGGCGATCTGCATCGCCGGGATCGAGGCGGCGGGGTTGCAGTCGGGCTGACCCGGAAAACGTCGGTCTTGCAGCGGCCGCGGCGGGAGGGCCGACGCACGACACATGCGATTTCCAGAGCCCCTGCGAACCGGCTTCACTGCAGCTTGTTCAGTCGACTTTTTTGTGGGAGCGGTCCAGGCCGCGGGCCAGGCTGCCCACGCTCAAGCCCTGCACGAATACCGAGAACACGACCACGCACTAGGTCAGCGCCAGGATCATCTCGCGCTCGGCGCTCGCCGGCAGCGAGAGCACCAGTGCCACCGAGATGCCGCCGCGCAAGCCGCCCCAGGTCAGCACGCGCCAAGCCGCTGTAGAGCCAGTCGCTTTCGATCATCCAGCGCGGCACCAGGCCGGAACGATCGATGTCGACCAGCGCGACGCCGGCGAGGATGCCTGCGACGACCATCAAGCCCGGCACAAGCCCGAAGGAGTCGCCCAAAAAGACGAAGAACCTGCGCAGCTGTTTCATCAAGGTCGCGCATCATGTCCGAGCATCCATCGACGTCAGACGTCGAGCCAGCCACCGGTGAAGCCGGCTGCCCTGAGGCCCGTGACGATCGGTATGCAGCGGCGCATCAACGCCCACTCCATCCCGGAACGGAAGTTCTCGATCATCAGGACGGTGGGGCCTTCGTTGATGCCGAAGTGGAATTTCGACACCCAGCCGACGCCGCCTTTGGCGCTGCCCGAGAACGTCGGATTGAGCGAAGCCTTGAAGCCGTAGGGGTTCGCGATCTGGACGCGCAGATGGCGGAAGTTGAGAACCGCCGGGATCACGATCTCGGGCGCGAACGGAAGCGAAGCGATCACCGCCCACGGCGCCAGGGTACCGTCGTGGGGGCCGTCGGGGACGCCACGCGCGATGTAGTCGTAGAACACGCGTTCGATGCCGTCGACGGTCATGGTGACAGGCCCGGGCCCGTCGCTCGCCGTCACGCCCCAGCTCAATTCGCCGAGGTCGGAAAAGCCGAGCGGATTGCGGACCCCGTATTGCTGCTGGACCTGCGTCGCCCGCCTGCTGTTCTCGAAGTAGTCGATGCCGCGTTCGCGCATGAACGCATCGCGGATGCCGCGGAAATCGATCCACAGGTGCGACAGCTGATGAATGAACAGCGGCCCGGCGTAGAGGTATGCGATGTCGTAGACGGTTCTCCATTCGTAGGTCGTGCACCAGGCGGCGTACGACGCGGGGCCGATCGGATGCGTCGGCGAGCCGAGCGCGAGGATGTAGAGCACCAGCGCCTCGTCGTATCCGCGCCAGTGGTACGGCAGATGCGCGCCGCCGTCTTCCGGTTTCCAGCCGTGGCAGATCACCTCACTGCCGGCGAGCATCCAGTCCCACTCGATGCGCTCGTAGAGCATCGTCGCCAGCGCTCTGATCTCGACTTCATCCGCCGACGAGTCGTCGAAGAACGCGGCGGCGGCCAGGGCACCGGCAATGAGGAGCGCCGTGTCGATGCTGGAGAGCTCGCTGTTCCAGGCGCG
>JAYTYH010000305.1:0-2709 GCA_043742485.1 Rhizobacter sp. | reverse complement strand
GGGCCGATGAAGTGCTGGCGCAGATCGCCTTGAAGAAGGCGGCCTGAACATGACCACGAAGAGTCTGCTCGTCGAGCTGTTCGTCGAAGAGCTGCCGCCGAAGGCGTTGAAGAAGCTGGGTGAGGCGTTTGCGGAGGCGCTTCGACGGGGACTGGAAGAGCGCGACTTCTTGGATCGAGCTTCAGTCTCGACGCCGTTTGCGTCGCCGCGCCGCTTGGCAGTTCACATCTCTGGCGTTCGGGACGTATCCGCTCCTCGCGAGATACCTCCGCGACCGATCATGCCGGTGTCGGTGGGTCTCGACAAAGACGGGAAGCGCACAGCCCCGTTGGAGAAGAAGCTTCGGGCTTTGTTCAACCCCGATGTTGATCTTGACTGGGTCATGCGGGAGCTCGTGACCAGTGAGAACGCGGGCGGAAAACAAGTTCTCACGTTGAAGGCCGAGTTGGCTTCCGGAGGCGTTCTGTTGGTGGGGCTCGAAGGGGCGTTGAAAAGTGCCGTCGAGTCGTTGCCGATCCCGAAGGTCATGCAATACCAGCTGTCTGATGGCTGGGACAGCGTGAACTTCGTTCGTCCGGCGCATGGGCTCGTGGCCTTGCACGGCGCCGATGTTGTGCCCGTGCGCGTGCTCGGGCTAGACGCCGGCCGCGCCACGCACGGCCATCGCTTTGAAGCCTCAATCGACCCGGTTGAGTTGAAAGATGCCGACCACTATGCGCAGCAACTCGAACTCGAAGGCGCGGTGATCGCGAGTTTCGATGCCCGCCGCGACGAGATCGCGCGCCAATTGCAAGCCGCTGCCGCGAAGCAAGGCCTGACGCCGATCGACGATGCGGCCCTGCTCGACGAAGTGACCGGCCTGGTTGAGCGCCCGAATGTTCTTGTCTGCCAGTTCGAACGCGAGTTCCTAGACGTGCCGCAGGAATGCCTGATCCTGACGATGAAGGCGAACCAGAAATACTTTCCGCTATTGGACGCCGCGGGCAAGCTCACCGAGAAATTCCTCGTCGTCAGCAACATCACGCCGCCCGATGCGAGCCGCGTGATCGAAGGCAACGAGCGCGTCGTGCGCCCACGGCTGGCCGACGCGAAATTCTTCTTCGACCAGGACCGCAAGCGTACGCTCGAGTCGCGCGTGGCGGGGCTGGACAAGGTCGTCTACCACGGCAAGCTGGGCACGCAGGGCGAGCGCGTGCAGCGCGTGCGCGCCATCGCAAAGGCGATCGGCCAGCAGCTGGGCGGTGACGCGCTAGCCGCGCAGGCCGACCGCGCCGCGCTGCTCGCCAAGGCTGATCTGCTCACCGACATGGTCGGCGAGTTTCCTGAGCTTCAGGGCATCATGGGCGGCTACTACGCGACTCACGACGGCGAGAGCACCGAGGTCGCACAGGCCGTCGAAGACCACTACAAGCCGCGCTTCTCCGGTGACACGCTGCCGCGCAATCCGGTCGGTGTGGTCGTCGCACTCGCCGACAAGCTCGAAACGTTGGTCGGGCTGTTTGGCATCGGCCAGGTGCCGACAGGCGACAAGGATCCGTTCGCGCTGCGACGGCACGCGCTCGGCCTGATCCGCATGCTCACCGAGAAGTCGCTCGCGATCGACCTGCGCGCCGCCGTAGCGCTGGCCGTGCCGGCATTCGGCGCGGCCATCACCGACCCGACGGCGCCCTTGCTCGGCTTCATCTACGACCGGCTCGCCGGGTCGCTGCGTGAGCAGGGCTACACGGCGCAGGAAGTCGACGCGGTGCTCAGCCTCCAACCGGCTCGGCTCGCCGACGTGAGCGCCCGGCTGGCGGCGGTGCGCGCGTTTGCAACGCTGCCCGAAGCGGCAGCGCTCGCCGCGGCGAACAAGCGCGTGGGCAACATTCTGAAGAAGGTAGAAGGTGCGGTCGCGGCGAAAGTCGATGCCGGCCTGTTGCACGAGAGCGCAGAGAAGTCGTTGCTTGCGGCCTTGGTCGCTTTGCAAAACGGTGACGACGACTTCGCGCGTGGTCGGTACACCGAATCGCTGCAGGCGTTGGCCTCGTTGAAGACACCGATCGACGCATTCTTCGACACCGTCATGGTCAACGCCGAAGACCCGGCCCTGCGCGCCAACCGCCTCGGCCTGCTTGCCACATTGCACGCCACGATGAACCGCGTCGCCGACCTCTCCAAGCTCGCGAGCTAGGACAACCATGCCCCCACGCTCACTTCGTTCGCTGCCCCCCGAGGGGGCGTGCAGCGCCCTTCGGGCGGCCGGGCGAGCGCTGCCATGACCCCCGTCAAACTCATCATCCTCGACCGCGACGGCACCATCAACGAGGACCGCGACGACTATGTCAAGTCGCCGGAGGAATGGGTGCCTATCCCCGGCGCGCTCGAGGCAATCGCGCGGCTCAACCACGCCGGCTGGCATACGGTGGTCGCGACCAACCAGGCGGGCCTGGGGCGCGGCACGTTCGACATGGCCACGCTCAACGCGATGCACACCAAGATGAACCAGCTGCTGGCCAAGCAGGGCGGGCGCATCGACGCGGTGTTCTTCTGCCCGCACGCGCCCGAGGACGGCTGCAACTGCCGCAAGCCGCGGCCGGGCCTGTTCGAGCAGATCGGCGAGCGTTTCGGCGTTCACCTGAAAGACGTGCCGGTCGTCGGCGATACGCTGCGCGACCTGCAGGCCGGCGCCGCGGTCGGCTGCGAGACGCACCTGGTGCGCACCGGCAAGGG
>JAYTYH010000304.1:0-1928 GCA_043742485.1 Rhizobacter sp. | reverse complement strand
TGGCCAGTGCGGTGTACATCGTGGTCTACGCACTGCTGGCGCTGCTCGAGCCGACACGGCAGTTCTGGCACGACCGCCTGTGCGGCACCCGCCTCGTCGACGTGCGCCCTGCCGGCAAGCCTCTGGCCGTGCTCTAGGCTGCCCTAGACGGCGTCCTCGTTGACCTCGCCCGTGCGGATGCGCACGACGTGCTCGATCCCGGTCACGAAGATCTTGCCGTCGCCAATCTTGCCGGTCTTGGCCGCCTTGACGATGGCGTCGATGCAGCGCTCGGCGTCGCCATCCTTGACGACGACCTCGACCTTGACCTTAGGCAAGAAGTCGACGACGTACTCGGCGCCGCGATAGAGCTCGGTGTGGCCCTTCTGGCGACCGAAGCCCTTGACCTCGGTGACCGTCAACCCGGAGACGCCGATTTCGGCCAGTGCCTCGCGCACTTCCTCGAGCTTGAATGGCTTGACGATGGCGGTGATCTGCTTCATGGCACGGCTCCGGAATCGACTGGGATGCGGTCGAGTTTAGGCCGCCTTCGTGCGCTGCGAATCAGGCCCGGAACTTCGAGGTGATCGGATAGCGCCAGTCGCGGCCGAAGGCGCGGTGCGTGATGCGGATTCCGATCGGCGCCTGGCGCCGCTTGTACTCGGCGATCTTGATGAGCCGCGTCACCCGTTCGACGTCGGCGCGGGGCAGGCCGGCAGCGACGATGTCCTCGATGCCCTGGTCGTCCTCCATGTAGCGCTGCAGGATGGCATCCAGGATCTCGTAGGGCGGCAGGTTGTCCTGGTCGGTCTGGTCGGCGCGCAGCTCGGCCGAAGGCGGCCGCGTGATGATGCGGCGCGGGATCACCTCCGACCCTTGGGCGTTCTTCCATTCGGCGAGCCGGTAGACCAGCGTCTTGGCAACGTCCTTGATCACCGCGAAGCCGCCGGCCATGTCGCCGTAAAGCGTGCAGTAGCCGGTCGCCATCTCGCTCTTGTTGCCGGTGGTCAGCACGATGGATCCGAACTTGTTCGAGAGCGCCATCAGCAGCGTGCCGCGGATGCGGGCCTGGATGTTCTCTTCGGTCGCGTCTTCGGCGAGGCCGGCGAACTCGCTCGCCAGGCTGGCCTTGAAGGCGTCGATCATCGGCAGGATGGCGATCTCGTCGTAGCGAACGCCGAGCCGCTCGGCCATGTCGCGCGCATCGAGCCAGGAGATCGACGCCGTGTAGGGCGACGGCATCATGACGCAGCGCACACGCTCGGCGCCGAGCGCGTCGACGGCGATCGCGAGCACGAGCGCGGAATCGATACCGCCGGAGAGGCCGAGGATGACGCCCGGAAAACCGTTCTTTCCGACGTAGTCGCGCACGCCGATCACGAGCGCCGCCCAGGCCTGCGCCTCGAGGCGAGGGATGTCATTGACGACGCCACGTGCGGTCCGGGCCGTGACCTCGACCAGCGCGACGTCCTCTTCGAACACGGCGGCGCGGGCGCCGACCTTGCCATCGGCGTCGAGCGCGAACGAGGCGCCGTCGAAGACGACCTCGTCCTGGCCGCCGACCAGGTGCGCGTAGAGCAGCGGCAGTCCGGTGGCGCGGGCACGGAAGGCCATGCGCTCCTCCCGCTCGACCAGCTTGCCGAGATGAAAAGGCGAAGCGTTGACGACGCACAGCACTTGCGCGCCGGCGGCCTGCGCGCGCTGTGCCGGCTCGTCGAACCAGGCGTCTTCGCAGATCAACAGGCCGAACGTGAGGTCGCCGACGCGAAAGGTCACCGCCGGCAAATCGCTGTCGCGGCCGGACGCGAAGTAGCGTCGCTCGTCGAAGACCTGGTAGTTCGGCAGCTCGCGCTTGCAATAGGTGGCGACGACGCGGCCTTCGCTGAGGACCGAAGCGGCATTGAACCGCAACTGCACGGCGACCGACTTCGACCTAACATCACCCGACT
>JAYTYH010000303.1:0-3658 GCA_043742485.1 Rhizobacter sp. | reverse complement strand
TCCGCAAAGGCCAGCTCGGCGGAGTCAAAGACCCAGCCTCGTCTTCAGCGAACCAGTTCTACTCGCTGGCTTTTTGATGGAGCCAGCCGCGCGGCCTTCATCGGTCTTATCACGCTATCGCGACAGAACCGCGGATAGTGCATCCGCTGAACCGCCCGGCGGAGCGCTTCGGTCATCTTCAAACGGTCAAACTTCATCGGCTGACCCTACCAGCCCGCGCTTATCGCGACAGAACCGCCACCTCGTCGACGCGCACCAGCCGGGCGCTCACGGCTCGAAGCTGCCCTGCAGCTGGTAGCGTTGGCCGGGGTGGACGAGCCGCGCGAGCGTGATGGGAATCTCGTCGCGCATGGTTCGCCGCACCACCACCAGGCAGGGCTCGCGTGCATCGATGCCAAGCAACCGCGCCTCTTCGGCCGTCGGTGCGCTCGCCTCGATGGTGTATTGCGCCTTCCAGAGCGGCGCGACCTCGAGGAGGTATTGGGTCGGCGTGGTGCGCGTGAAGTCAGCCTGCAGGTAGTCGGGCGCGCAGGCCGGGTTCACGTAGCGGTCTTCGCACTGCAGCGCGACCTGGTTGTCGTGGTGCACGATCAGCGTGTGGAACACCGGCGCGCCGACACGCAGGCCGAGCTGGCCGGCCAACGCCGCGCCTGCCGCTTCCTCCCGCACGACGTGCACCTCGGCATGATGATGGTGCCCGCGCGCCTCGATCTCAGCGTGCAAATCGCGGATGCTAAGTGTGGAGGCCACGCGGCCCAGCTGGGCCGCGAACGTGCCGACGCCCTGGAGGCGGTCGATCAGGCCTTCGCCCTGCAACTCGCGCAAGGCCCGGTTGACCGTCATGCGACTGACGCCGAAGCGCGCGACGAGCTCCGCCTCGGAAGGCATCAGCTCGCCGGGCATCCAGCGGCCTTCGCCGAGGCCCTCTCGAAGGTGTCGTTTGATACGGCCGTAAGCGGTCATTTGCGCGCTGTTGATTGTCGAATTCACCAACACATCGTAAAGGGGCGATCCTGTCTATACAAGTGCATCGTACAAGTGCACTCTGCCCGTTCCTGTTCCTTTGCTACTCCTTGCTGGGACATGTGTCGCAAGCCACACAATTTCGGTTGCCAGGCGAAGCACTTGTCTATACAACTGCGCCGTTGATCACTTTTGCAGATGCGTGCCATGAACGACCTGTCTCGCCCCAGCCCAACCGCTCTGCCGCGCCCCGTGCGCGCTCCCCGGGGCGGCGACATCACCTGCAGGAACTGGCTCATTGAGGCGGCCTATCGAATGATCCAGAACAACCTCGACCCGGAGGTGGCCGAGAACCCGGATGCGCTCGTCGTCTACGGCGGCATCGGCAAGGCCGCGCGCGACTGGACCTGTTTCGAGGCGATCCTCGAGGCGCTGCGACGGCTCGCCGAGGACGAAACCCTGCTGGTGCAATCCGGCAAGCCGGTCGGCGTGTTCCGCACGACGGTCGATTCGCCGCGCGTGCTAATCGCCAACTCGAACCTGGTACCGAGGTGGGCGACCTGGGAGCACTTTCACGAGCTCGACCGCAAGGGGCTGATGATGTACGGCCAGATGACGGCCGGCTCCTGGATCTACATCGGCAGCCAAGGCATCGTTCAGGGCACCTACGAGACCTTCGTCGAGGCGGGGCGCCAGCACTTCGGCGGCAGCCTGGCGGGCCGCTGGATCCTCACGGCCGGCCTGGGCGGCATGGGTGGCGCGCAGCCCCTCGCTGCGACCTTCGCTGGCGCCTCGTCGCTGACGATCGAATGCCAGCAGAGCCGGATCGATTTCCGGTTGCGCTCGAAATATCTGGATGAGCAGGCGACCGACATCGACGACGCCCTGGTCCGCATGCAGCGCTATGCGCGAGAGAAGAGGGCGGTCTCGGTCGGCTTGCGCGGCAATGCCGCCGAGCTGGTGCCGGAGCTGCTCGCGCGGGCCCGCGCCGGCGGGCCGCGCCCCGACCTCGTCACCGACCAGACCTCGGCGCACGATCTGGTCCACGGCTACCTTCCGGCCGGCTGGAGCGCCGAGCGCTGGCGCGTCGCGCAGGCCGATCCGGCGCTGCATGCCGAGCTCCGCGAGGCAGCCGCAGCGAGTTGTGCGGTGCATGTGTAGGCGATGCTCGGCTTTCAGGCGCTCGGCATCGCGGTGGTCGACTACGGCAACAACATCCGACAGGTCGCGCTAGATCACGGGGTCGCCAACGCATTCGATTTCCCGGGCTTCGTGCCGGCCTACATCCGGCCGTTGTTCTGCTGCGGCAAGGGGCCGTTCCGCTGGGTCGCGTTGTCCGGTGACCCGGAGGACATCGCGAAGACCGACGTCAAAATGAAGGAGCTCTTTCCGGCCGACGTGGAGCTGCACCGCTGGCTCGACATGGCCGGCGAACGCATCGCGTTCCAGGGTCTGCCGGCACGCATCTGCTGGATTGGCCTCGGCGAACGCGACCGCGCCGGCCTCGCGTTCAACGAGATGGTCAGGTCGGGCGAGTTGAAGGCCCCGATCGTGATCGGCCGCGACCACCTCGACTCGGGCTCGGTGGCGAGTCCGAACCGCGAAACCGAAGCGATGAAGGACGGCTCCGATGCCGTCTCCGACTGGCCGATTCTGAACGCCCTGCTCAACACTGCAGGCGGCGCAACCTGGGTCTCGCTTCACCACGGCGGCGGCGTCGGCATGGGCTACTCGCAGCACGCCGGCGTGGTCATCGTGTGCGACGGCACCGATGCCGCCGCGAAGCGCATCGCGCGCGTGCTGTGGAACGACCCGGCAACCGGCGTGATGCGCCATGCCGATGCAGGCTACGAAGTGGCCATCGCCGAAGCGCGTGCGCAACGGCTCAACCTGCCGATGCTGGCAGCCTGATCATGGCCACAATCAACATTCAATACTTAAACCACGACGACGTGCAGGCGCTGGCGATGACCGACGCCGAGATCATCGCGGCCGTCGAGCAGGCGCTCTGCGCGCAAGGCCTCGGGCAGGCGACCATCGAGCCGCGCATGCACCTGGTGCCGGAGAAGGACTACCCGGGGCACTTCAACGTGCTGCGCGGTTACATCCGCCCGCTGAAGCTCGCCGGGGTCAAGGTTGTGGGCGACTACTACCGCAACTACGAACAGGGCCTGCCGTCGGAGCTCGCGGTGCTCAACCTGTTCGACCCGACCAACGGCGCCCCGGTCGCGATCATCGACGCCTCCGACATCACCGATATGCGCACCGGAGCCGTCACCGCAATCGGCGCGCGCCATCTTGCGCGAGCCGATTCGAAGGTGCTCGGTCACATCGGTGCGCGCGGCACCTCGTACTGGAACGTGCGCCTGCTGCATTCGATTTTCGGCTTCGAGGAGATCCGCGTCCACTCGCGCCGGCCCGAGAGCCGCGAGGCCTTCGCGGCGCAGCTCGAGCGCGATCTTGGCGTGAAGATCACGGTGACCGACGACTGGGAGTCGTGCGTGCGCGGCGCCGACATCGTCGTCGAGGCTTCGCGTCTCGAAAAGCCCGAGCCCAAATTGAAGACGGAATGGATCAAGCGTGGCGCCTGCGTCATTCCCTACGGCACGATGAGCGCGGTCGAGCTCTCGCTCACCGACATCATGGACAAGGTGGTGATGGACGATTGGGGTCAGGCGGGCTCCGGCCCGTTCGG
>JAYTYH010000302.1:0-3349 GCA_043742485.1 Rhizobacter sp. | reverse complement strand
GATGGTCAATAGGTTGTTCCCGCCGAGTCTGGAGGCGGGAGACCTGTGGCCGAGTGCCGAGTGTTCTCGGCGGATGTTGTAGTAGTCGAGGAACGCCGGCAGCCAGTCTGTTCGCTCTTGGCTGTTCATGCACAGTCGGCCATAGGCCCACTCGCGCAGGCAGGTCTGGATGAGGCGCTCGGCCTTGCCATTGGTCTGCGGCGTGTAAGGCCGGGTGTACGTGTGCTTGATGCCGAGCGCCTGGCGGGTCTTGTTGAAGAGCTTGGAGCGGTAGGCCGAGCCGTTGTCGGTCAAGGGGCACTTGATCCTGACGCCGTGCGCCGCGTAGTGTGCGACCGAAGCCTTGAGGAACTCGATGGCCGAGCCCTTGCGCTCATCGGGATGCATCTGCACGAAGCCGGCCCGTGAGTGGTCGTCGTGGCAACGTGCACGAACTCCCCGCTGGCGCCGCGTACCGAGTCCTGGCGGTCGCCCGTGACGCGGTGGCTCGGGCGCACGAGGCGGCCGAGCTTCTTGGTGTCGATGTGCAGCATCTCGCCAGGCGCGGTGTGCTCGTAGCGAACGACCGGGCGCACCGGATCGAGCGCCTTCAGGCTCGACAAGCCCAGGCGAGCCGGCCAGGGGCTGATGGCGCGAGACGCTGCGGCCCACCAGCTCGGCAATGCGGCGCATCGGCATGCGCAGCCGGCGCAACTGCTCGATCGAGCGCGCGAGCGCCGCATCGAACGTCGCGCGGGTGCGCCGCGGACCCGAGCTGCGATCGACCAAGCCAGCCGAGCCATGCTCCTCGTAGCGGCGCAACCACTTCCTGGCCGTGCGCAGGCTGACGCCAGCGGCCTCGGCCGCCGCCGCCAGCCCACTCATCCTGATGCGCTCGATCAACAACTTGCGACCCTCGATGGCCAATCTGGCATTCTTGTGAGTGTTTACCCGGTCGCACTTTCTGTGAGTGCTGAAGCGTCGTAACTCCAGTCTCCCAGACTCTTCCGGGTGAACAACCTATTGAGACATCACAGCTAGCGGCCACGACACGGCGAGAGGCCAAACTTGATCGGCGGGGCGACGCTCATTGCGGCGCGGGCGGGGCCGGGTGCTGGAGGGGATCCGGCTACGCTCTACGCCGCCGTGGCGCCACGACGAGCGCGATGCCGCCGAGGATGGCCACCGCCGCGATCATGAAGCGCGGTGTCGGCGGCTCGCCGAGCAGTGCGAAGCCGCCGAGTGCGGCGATGACGGGCACGGTGAGCTGCACCGTCGCTGCCGTGGTGACGTGCAGCGCCGGCAGCGCCGCGTACCAGATCGCGTAGCCGACGCCGGACGCCAGCGCACCGGACGCGACCGCCAACGCCGCACCGGCGAGGTCGATCCGAGCCCATGGCAGCATCGCGGCGCTGAGCGCCAGCGCGAACGGCAGCGCCCGCAGGAAGTTGCCGGCGCTGACGCGCAAGGGATCGCCGGTGCCCGCGCCACGCAGCGAGTACACGCCCCAGCAGACGCCTGCCGCCAGCATCAGCAGGGCGCCGCGCAGGGGTGGCGCCGACAGGCCAGGCAGCAACAGGCCGACGAGGCCGGAGAGGGCACACGCCAGTCCGAGCACCTGCAGGCCGCGCAAGCGCTCGCCGCGCGCCAAGCCGGCGCCGATCATGGTCGCCTGCACGGCGCCGAACAGCAGTAGCGCGCCGGTGGCGGCGGTCAGGCTCACGTAGGCGAACGAGAACGCCGCGGCGTAGCCGAAGAGGGCAAGCGCCGACGGCCAGTTGCCGGTGGCGCGGCTCGGGCCGTCGCGCAGGCGCACGATGAGCCACAGCGTCGCCGCGCCGGCGGCGATGCGCAGCGTCGTGAAGGAAGCGGCGTCGATGGTGCTGCCGTGGAAGGCGGCACGGCAAAGCAGCGAGTTGGCAGCGAAGGCGAGCATCGCCAGCAGCGTCAGCAGGAAGACTCGCGGCGGCGACATGCGTGCATTCTGATGGCCGCGATCTTCAGCCTGAAAGCCAGCCTGTACCATGCCGCGGACACGCTGCGAGGCGGCCACAGGAGGCGATGCGATGAACCATTTCAGCAGCCGCAGAGGCATCATTTCCGGCCCGCTCGTGGCCGCATTGGCCAGCCTGTTGCTGGCGCTCGGCGGGTGCAGCAGGCAGGCCCCGGAAGCCACGGTCACGGCTGCACCCGCGGCCGCGCCGGCATCGAGTGCGGCCGCAACGCGCGTCTACGTCGTCGGCACCGACGCGGCCTATGCGCCCTTCGAGTCGCAGAACGAGAAGGGCGAGATCGTCGGCTTCGACATCGACGTCGTCGCCGCCGTCGCGAAGAAGGCGAACTTCGAGGTGAAGTTCGTGAACACGCCATGGGAAGGCATCTTCAACGCCCTCGGCCAGGGCGACCGCGACCTGCTCGTGTCGTCGATCACGATCACCCCCGAGCGCCGCCAGACGATGGACTTCAGCGCCCCGTACTTCGACGCCCACCAGCTCATCGCCGTGCGCAACGAGTCGAAGGTGAAGGCCTTCGCCGACCTGAAGACGCTCAAGGTCGGCGTGCAGACCGGCACCACCGGCGACGAGACGATCTCGAAGCTGCAGGGCAAGACCAGCGCCGACATCCGCCGCTTCGAGTCGACGCCGCTGGCGCTGAAGGAGCTCGAGGCCGGCGGCGTCGATGCCGTGGTGGCCGACAACGGTGTCGTCGTCAACTACGTCAACAACAACGCCGGCAGCAAATTCAGGACCGTCAACGACGCCGCCTTTGCCCCCGAGCAGTACGGCATCGCCGTCAAGAAGGGCAACGCCGAACTGCTTGCGAAGATCGACAAGGGCCTCGCCGAGATCCGGGCCGACGGCAGCTACGACCGCATCTACGCGCGTTATCTGGGATCTGCAGGCGTGGGCCCCGCGGGCGCCGGCTCGGCTCCGGCCGTGGCCGCCTCGCGCTAGCGCTGCGCCGTGGGGCTGCTCGACCTTCGCTGGGGCATCCTCACCGGCTACCTGCCGCTGTTCGCGGCCGGCCTCGTCATCACGCTCGAGCTCACGCTCGTGGCCATCAGCGGCGGTCTGCTGCTCGGCGTCGTGCTTGGCCTCGTCGCCAGTTCCCGCGACGCGCCGAGGCCGCGCACCACGGCGGGCCGCATGGCCTGGGCCGTGGCCCGCGCCGTCACCAAGGCCTACGTGGGCTTCTTTCGCGGCACGCCGCTGTTCGTGCAGATCCTGCTCGTCCACTTCGCGCTGATGCCGATGCTGGTGCAGGCCGACGGCGGGCTGCTGCTCAGCGGCGACGCGGCGCGCGAGTTCAGGCAGAACCACGGCGCCTTCTTCTCGGGCGCGCTGGCCCTCACCCTCAACGCCGGCGCCTA
>JAYTYH010000301.1:0-4276 GCA_043742485.1 Rhizobacter sp. | reverse complement strand
ACACTGATATCTTCTACACCAGCGACCACGGCGACAACCTGGGTGCCCGTGGCCTCTGGGGCAAGTCAACGATGTACGACGAGATCGCCGGCGTGCCGCTCATCGTTGCCGGGCCGAGCTTTCCGGCGGGGATGACCGTGTCGACCCCGGTCAGCCACGTCGATGCGTTTCCCACCATCCTCGAGAGTGCGGGCGAGTCGTTTGAAGCGGTGCGCGACGACCATCCCGGCGTCTCGCTCGTCGATCTTGCAAACGGCGCTACGCCGGACCGCACGGTTCTGAGCGAGTATCACGGCATGGGCTCGAGCACTGGCGCCTACATGATCCGCGTCGGCCGGTTTAAGTACGTGTACTACGCCAAGTACCAGCCGCAGCTCTTCGACCTGGTCGCCGACCCCAACGAGATCAACGACCTCGCTGGTCGTTCCGAGCTTGCCGTAACGCTTGAGACGTGCAGGGGGAAGCTATTCGCCATGCTCGACCCGATTGCCGTCGATCGAATGGCACGGAGCCGCCAGGCTGAGCTGCTTGCGGCCAACGGCGGACGTGAAGCCGTGATCGCGCGAGGCGACCTTGGCTTCACGCCGGCCCCTGGCGTAGCTGCCACGTTTCTCTAAAGCAGTAGGCAGGAGCACCCAATGCACCGATTTGTCCGCCAATTGCTTGCGGCCATCATCGCGACAGCCATCATGCATTCGGCGTTGGCCGCAGATGCATGGCCGAGCAAGCCAATTCATCTGGTCGTCGCCTACCCGGCCGGTGGTGGCCTCGACTTCGTGACCCGTGCAGTCGGCCAACGGTTGAGCGAAGGACTCGGCCAGCAGGTAATTGTCGAGAACCGGTCAGGCGCGAGCGGATCGATCGGCGCTGACGCCGTTGCGCGGTCGGCGCCCGACGGCTACACGCTGCTGATGGCCTCTCCCGCCGAGGTTGTCGTCGGCCCCGCAGCCGGACAGAAGGTTCCGTACAACCCCACGACCGATCTTGTGCCGATCGCGCTCGCGGGCGAGACGCCGCTCGTGCTCGTGATCAATCCGGCGGTGCCAGCCAAGAACCTCGCCGAATTCATCGCGTATGCAAAAGCGAACCCTGGAAAACTGAACTACGGGACGCCGGGCACCGGCAGCTCGATGCAGTTCGCGGGCGAAGCCTTCAACGCCGGCCTTGGAATTCAGATTCAGCACGTGCCGTATCGTGGTGCCGCGCCGGCGATTTCCGATGCGCTCGCCAATCAGGTGCCGATGGCCATCGTCGGCATGCCGCCGACCGTCGGCGCCGTAAAAGCCGGCAAGCTGCGCGCGATTGCCGTGACTTCAAAGAAGCGATCTGCCGTGATGCCCGACGTGCCGGCTGTCGACGAAATAAAGGGCATGAACGACTACCGCTTCACCAACTGGATGGGATTGTTCGCGCCGGGTAAGACGCCGCCTGCGATCCTCGACCGGATTGGCGCGGAGGTCGCGAAGATGATGCAGGAGCCGGTTATGCGACAGCGCCTGCTCAACGCCGGCGTCGATCCGCAAGGCATGCGTGGCGCCGAGTTCGCGGCATTTCTCAAGGCCGAACGCCAGCGCTACGACAAAGTCGCCGCGGAGCGCGGCATTAAATTCCAAGAGTAGACGGCGCTGACGAGCATGCCCGAGATGACACCATGCAGATAAGCCGCCGGGCCGTTATGTCATTGGTGCTGGCCGCCGTAGCCGTAAGCCTTGGCACGGGTCCCGCTCTCGCCGTCTATCCCGACAAGCCAGTGCACTTGGTCGTGCCTTTCGCGCCCGGCGGCGCGACCGACGTGGTCGCGCGCATCTTAGCCGCGCGCTTGAGCCAGATCTGGAGCCAGTCAGTGGTGGTTGAAAACAAGCCCGGCGCCGGTGGAAATATCGGCGCCGACACGGTCGCCAAGGCGCCGGCTGACGGTTACACGATCTTGCTCGCCTCGCCCGCCGAGATTGCCATCAATCCCTCTCTCTTCGCGCACATGCCGTACGACGCAGCGAAGGATCTCGTGCCGGTCACTAAAATTGCAGCGGCACCGCTGGTTCTTGTCGTCAATGCGTCGGTCCCGGTTCATTCGGTGACCGAGCTGATCGCCTATATCAAGGCGCAAAAGGGCGGCGTGAGCTACGCGTCTTCGGGCACCGGCGGGCCGCAGCATCTTGCGGCCGAACTGTTCCGCCTCATGACCGGAACCAACCTGATCCACGTACCTTACAAGGGCGGCGCGCCGGCCGTCAACGATCTCCTCTCCGGCCAGGTGCCGATGTTCTTCGCCGGCCTGCCGCCGGCCCTTCCGCACATCAGGGCCGGCAAGCTGCGCGCGCTCGCGGTGACGACCTCGACCCGCTGGCCAAGCCTGCCCGATGTACCAACCATCGCCGAGTCGGGACTGCCCGGGTTCAATATCGAGAACTGGCAGGGCATCTTCGTGCCTGCGGGAACGGCGGTCGAGACCGTCGTCAAGCTGGCGCGCGACATCGCGACCGTCGCCAGCGAAAAGGTATTCGCCGAGCGGCTGACGGCGCTGGGCGCCGCGCCCGCTACAGTCCCGTCCCCAGACTTCGCCGCATTCGTGAAGGCAGAGACCGCCAAGTACCGCAAGCTCGTACAGGAAGCGGGAGCAAAGGTCGAGTGAAGCCCATAGACACGAAAAGACGGCGCCTCGTCGGCGCGGGCTCGCTCGCCACGACCGGCCTGTTGTTCGCCCCGCCTGCGGGCGCTCAGGCATTCCCGTCCAGGCCATTTCGTCTGATCGTGCCGTTTCCAGCCGGCGGCCCGACCGACATCGTCGCGCGACCGTTCGCACAGCTGTTTGGCGAAGCATCGGGCCAGCAGGTCGTGGTCGACAACCGCGGCGGTGCCGGCGGCTTGATCGGCGCCGATGTTGTCGCCCACGCTCCGCCCGACGGCTACACGCTGCTGATGGGCACCGTGGGCACCAATGCGATCAACCCGGCGCTTTACAGGAAGCTACCTTACGACGTGACCAAGGACTTCACCGCTCTTGGTCTCGTCGCTTCTGCATCGGTCGCAGTAATCGTGAATCCCAGCGCGCCATACGCCAACATCGCCGAGCTGATCGCTGCAGCGAAAAAGGACCCCAGCGGCATCCCCTTCGGTTCGGCCGGCAACGGCACGCCCGGCCACCTTACTGGTGAGATGTTCGCCAAGGCCGCCGGGATCGTGCTCAAGCACGTACCTTACAAAGGTAGCGCGCCCGCCATCAGCGACTTGCTCAGCGGCCAGATCCCGCTGATGTTCGATCCAGTCCAATCGGTGCTGCAGCACATCCGCGGTGGCAAGCTGCGGGCGCTCGCAGTAAGCAGCGCCCAGCGCTCGGCCGTTTTGCCTCAGGTGCAAACGCTGAATGAGTCCGGTTTAAAAGGCTTCGAGGCGACTGCATGGTGGGCACTTTTTGCGCCGGCTGGCCTGCCCCCCGCGGTCGTTACGAAGCTGATGGTCGATGTGCGCCGCGTCGTCGACACGCCGAGTTTTCATGATCGGCTCCTTGAGGTCGGCGTGCAGACGCCGTCCCGTTCACCGCTGAGCTTTTCGGATTTCCAGAAAAGCGAGATCGCGAAATGGGGCAAGACGGTTCGCGATTCGGGCATATCGCTCGATTGATGCGCCACAGCGCCGCAGAGCGAATCGGGTTCTGTCGCGATAGCGTGATCAGACCGACGAAGGCCGCGGCTCCGACGTCGATCAGAAAGCCAGCGAGTAGAACTGGCTTGCTGAAGACGAGGCTGGGTCATTGACTCCGCCGAGCTGGCCTTTGCGGATCATGTGCATGACCTCGATGCCGGCAATAAGGATTCGGGCGCAGCGAAAGGTCTTGAATCCGAGCCTCGGCCGGGTGATGCGTTTGACGGCTCGATGAGCCTGCTCGACGATGTTGTTCAGATACTTCGACTGGCGCAGCTCGATGGGCAGGCCGCTGTCGGCCTGGATGCTCGTAATCGCCGCCGTGTTGGCACCGCTCTTGTCGATGGTGATCTTCTCCGGCACGCCGTGCAGATCGATGGCGCGCTCGAAGAACGCCCGGGCTGCTGCGTGATCTCACTTGGCACGGAGGAGGAAGTCGACGGTGTCGCCGTCGCGGTCTACCGCGCGGTACAGATATTTCCACTGGCCACCGACCTTGACGTAGGTCTCGTCCATTCGCCAGCTTCGACCCACCGGACGCTTGCGCCGACGACACACCGCCGCGAGCACCGGCAGCGTCTTGATGGCCCAGCGGTGAATGGTCGAGTGATCGACCGCGACCCCACGTTCGGCC
>JAYTYH010000300.1:0-1841 GCA_043742485.1 Rhizobacter sp. | reverse complement strand
CGGCCTCGTCACCTGGGCCGAATGACCGGCGGCGCCCGACTCGCGTCGGGCGCTGCGTCGATCAGAAGCGCGTCCGCAGGCCGACGCCGAACTCGGTCTGGCTCGGCGCGCCGTTGGTGACGCCGACCTTGTAGCCGTCCTTCAGCTTCAGGTAGTCGGCGGCGACGTAGACCTCGGTGATCTTGTCGAAGTGATAGAAGACCGAGCCGTAGATCGTCGAGCGGCTGCCGGTGGCGGTGGCCTTGGCGGTGCTCGCATTGGCGAAGGCGTTGAGCACATTGCCGCCGCTGTTCACCGCTGCGTTCCTGGCCCGCATGTCCTGGTAGCCGAGCTCGTAGTCGATCTTGCCGGCCGGCGCGAACTTGGCCGACACGGTGTAGGCGTTGTCGCGCCGGTCGGCGAGCGCGCCCTGCTCGCCCGTGTAGTGGAAGTAGCCGGCGTTGAGGCGCAGCACGTCGAGCAGGAGCACGTTGCCACCGACCGAGTACGAGCGGTCGGTCAGACCGGCGACCTTGGCCGAAGTGACGAAGCCGGCCACGTTGAACGAGCCGCCAGCGTAGGCGAGCGAGGCCGCCTTCGTGCTTCCGTTCGAGAAGTTGCCGGCCTGGCCGCCGAACTGGTATTCGGCCGCGGCGACGAGCCCGCCGTCGAACGCCTTTTTCCAGACCACGCCGTTGTCGATGCGGGTGCCGGTGGCGCTGCCGGCGTAGAAGATCAGCTGCTTGTAGTTGTTGTTGTTGGTGTAGCCGCCTTCTTCCGTTGAAGGCGCGGCTGGGCCGTACGGATCGCCGTAGATCGCCGACGACGCCGGGTCGCGAGTGATTGCGTTCTGCCGGCCAAACGTGAACTTGCCGTACAGCGGGCTCTCGACGCCGACCCAGGCGTCGCGGTTGAAGAGCACGCCGGCAGTGTCCATCGCGCCGGTCTGGTTCTCGAACTCGCTTTCGAGCCGGAAGATCACGTTGAGGCCGCTGTCGCCCATCGTGTGCTTGCCGGTCAGGCCCCAGCGGTTGCCGCTGAACCACGACACGCGCGGCGAGGTGATGCTGTCGCCATTGGAGTTGGCATGGTTGGTGTGCACGTAGGTCACGTCGATCAGCCCGTAGAGCGTGACCGAGCCGCCCGCCGTGGCAAAGCTGAGGCCGTCGCCGCGCGTGTAGCTGACGCCCGCGGCCTTGCCGTCGGGGTTCGGTGCCGGCTGGTCATTGGCCGCCGCCCGCACCGACGAGGGCGCTCCGGCCTGCGCCTGGCCGCCGCCCGACTGCACGCCCGGCGCCGGCTGCACCTGGTTGAGCCGGGCCTCGAGGGCGTCGAGCCGGGCCTTCTGCTGCGCGGCCTGGACCTTCTGCGCCGCGATCTCGGCCTTGAGGTCGGAAAGCTCGTCGGCGCGCGCTGGGGTGGTGACCGCGTAGATGACGAGGATGGCTGCGCACAGTGCCGTCTTGTTCATGTTGTCTCCTGGTGTTGCGGGGTGTCGCTCGACGACGATTGTTCGAAGCCAAGCTTTCACGGCGCTTTAGCGGTGCATGTGCGCCACTATGGAAAACCCCGAGCGCAGCCGGCCACGCACCGCAGCCCAATGAACTTTTTTCGGAGCGCGGCGGCACCCCGGCGCGGCGAACATCGATGCGTGTGCTGCTCGTCGAAGACAGCATCAACCTCGCGACCTGGCTCGCCCGCGCGCTCGAGCAGCACGGCTTCGTTGTCGACCAGATCCACGACGGCGCCCAGGCCGACGCGCTGCTTCGCACCGAGCACTACGACGCCATCGTGCTCGACCTGTCGCTGCCCTCGATGGACGGCCTCGTCGTGCTGCAGCGGCTGCGCGAGGCCGGTGTCAC
>JAYTYH010000299.1:0-12967 GCA_043742485.1 Rhizobacter sp. | reverse complement strand
GCGGCGCGGCTCCTCTTCGCGACCACCTCATCGAGCGTGAGCGGGTAGTCGCGCAGGCGCACGCCGGAGGCGTCGTAGCTGGCGTTGGCCATCGCGGCGCCAGCGCCACAGATGCCCATCTCATCGAGCCCCTCGATCTTTAGCGGTTTGGTCTCGCCGTCGCGTTCGGGCAGGAAGTGCACCTCGAGAGCCGGAACGTCGGCATGCACCGGCACGTGGTGCTAGGCAATGTCGTGACCGATGTGGCAGCCGAAGCGCGGGTCGACCACGGCCTCATCGATCATGCCGTCGAGCGCCTGCGACAGCGAGGTCTTCATGTCATGGCCCAGCGCAGTCGAGCCGGCCCGAAGTCGTTCCGAAAAGGTCTCGTTTCGGTCTTTCCGATGACCGGCGCCGAAACGCCACGGCCGTGCTCAGGCGGTGAGCATGGGCGCGAGCGCGCGGAGTTCGGCCACGTCGGCCACCGAGAAGCCCCAGTCGCACAGTGCCGTGGCGCCGCCTTCGCCGCGCTCGGGCGGTGGGCGCCGTGCCGCACCCGGGGTGCGGTCGAAGCGGGGCGCCGGTGCCGGCTGCGCGATGCCTGCCAGCTCGATGCTGCCGCTGCGGGCTACGTTGTGCGGGTGCGCACGCGCCTCGCCGAACGTGAGCACCGGGGCGAAGCAGGCGTCGGAGCCTTCGAAGATTGCGCTCCAGGCATCACGCGTGCGCCCGCGGAACACGTTTGCGAAGCGCGCGCGCAGGCGCGGCCAGCCGGCGCGGTCGTGCTGCTTCGGCAGATCGGCGCCGTCGAGGCCGAGGCGCTTCAGCAACTCGCCATAGAACTTCGGCTCGATGGCGCCGATGGCGACGAACTTGCCGTCGGCGGTCTCGTAGCTGTCGTACCAGGGCGCGCCGGAGTCGAGCACGTTGTCGGCGCGGCGCTCGCTCCACAGGCCGGCGGCGGTGAGCCCGGCGAACATCGTCGTCAGCAGGGAAGCGCCGTCGACCATGGCAGCGTCGACGACCTGGCCACGGCCGCTCGAGCGCGCCTCGATGACGCCGCAGGCGATTCCGAACGCAAGCATCAGGCCGCCACCGCCGAAATCGCCGACGAGGTTGAGCGGCGGCGGCGGCGCGCTGCCGGCCCGGCCCATCGCATGCAGGGCGCCCGAGAGCGCGATGTAGTCGATGTCGTGGCCGGCGCGTGCGGCCAGTGGCCCGCTCTGGCCCCAGCCCGTCATGCGGCCGTAGACGAGCCGCGGGTTGCGGGCATGCATCGTCTCCGGGCCGAGGCCGAGCCGCTCCATCACGCCGGGGCGAAAGCCCTCGATGACGGCGTCGGCCTTTTCGGCCAGGCGAAGTGCCGCCTCGGTTGCGCCGGCATGCTTCAGATCGAGGGTCACCGAGCGGCGTCCGCGCAGCATGATGTCGTGGCGGCGCTCGAGGCCGAGGCCAAGGTCGGCGCTCGCGGGCCGGTCGACGAGCAACACGTCGGCGCCCATGTCGGCCAGCATCATGCCGGCGAAGGGTCCCGGGCCGATGGCTTCGAACTCGAGAATGCGCAAGCCGGCGAGAGGACCCATGCACCGATCATAGGTAGCGGTGCATGGTCGCGGGGGAACCGCCGACGGCCTCTCGCGGCGTGGCCGCGATGGCGAAGCTTCGCCATCGCCCAGAACTGGACGGGGTGGGCTACGACGGCGCTGGTATGGCCGTTCGCGTCGAAGATCTCGACCGTCGCGGCGACGCCGCCGCACGGCAGATCGCCCGGGGGGTTGTGCAGCACGTCGATGCCGGTGCGGAACTGCGCCCGGTCGCTGCGTTGGGCCAAGCGCAGGTTGCTCCCCTTGAGGTCGACGAACTGCGCCTTGCCGGGCAGCAGCACGAACGTCGACGCCCCGATCAACTGCACGCCATCGGCGTCGATGAAATTGATCGTGACGGCGCAGGCGCGCCTGCTGGCCAGGGAACGCGAGCGTCTTCTGGCTTCGTTCGACGGCACGCCGGTCACGCGCGCGATGGTCGCGAGCAACGCAAGCGTCTTGCTCGGCTGACGAGTCCCTCGGGCCCGCCACGCCGGCGCGAGCTACATGCTGCGCCGGTACTGGCCGCCGACTTCGAACAGCGCGTCGGTGATCTGGCCGAGCGAGCAGCAGCGCACCGCGTCGATCAGCACCTCGAAGACGTTGCGGTTCTCGATCACCGCGGCCTGCAGCCGCTGCAGCATCGCCGGCGCCTCGGCCGCGTGGCGCGACTGGAATTCCAAGAGCCGCGTCAGCTGGCCCTGCTTTTCCTTCTCGGTCGAGCGCTGCAGCTCGACATGCGCGGGCGCCTCGTCGCCACGCGGGTGGCGGAAGGTGTTGACGCCGACGATCGGGTATTCGCCGGTGTGCTTGAGCATCTCGTAGTGCATCGACTCTTCCTGGATGCGGCCACGCTGGTAGCCGGTTTCCATGGCGCCGAGCACGCCGCCGCGTTCGGCGATCTTCTCGAACTCCTGCAGCACCGCTTCTTCGACCAGCTCGGTCAGCTCGTCGATGATGAACGAGCCCTGGCTCGGGTTCTCGTTCTTCGCCAGGCCCCACTCGCGGTTGATGATGAGCTGGATCGCCATGGCACGGCGCACGCTGTCTTCGGTGGGCGTGGTGATGGCCTCGTCGAAGGCGTTGGTGTGCAGCGAGTTGCAGTTGTCGTAGATGGCGATCAGCGCCTGCAGGGTGGTGCGGATGTCGTTGAACTGGACCTCCTGCGCATGCAGGCTGCGGCCGCTGGTCTGGACGTGGTATTTCAACTTCTGCGAGCGCTCGTTGGCACCGTAGCGGTCGCGCATGGCCACGGCCCAGATGCGCCGCGCGACACGGCCCATCACGGTGTATTCCGGGTCCATGCCGTTGGAGAAGAAGAAGCTCAGATTGGGCGCGAAGTCGTCGACCTTCATGCCGCGCGCGAGGTAGGCCTCCACGAACGTGAAGCCGTTCGAGAGCGTGAACGCGAGCTGGCTGATCGGGTTGGCGCCGGCCTCGGCGATGTGATAGCCGGAAATGCTCACCGAGTAGAAGTTGCGCACCTTGTGGGCGACGAAATACTCGGCGATGTCGCCCATCACCTTGAGCGAGAACTCGGTCGAGAAGATGCAGGTGTTCTGGCCCTGGTCTTCCTTCAGGATGTCGGCCTGCACGGTGCCACGCACGTTCTGCTTGACCCAGGCGGTGATGCCGACCGCTTCCGGCTCGGTGGGTTCGCGCTTTTCCTTGTCGCGAAACGCATCGAGCTTCTGATCGATGGCGGTGTTCATGAACATCGCCAGGATCGTCGGTGCCGGGCCGTTGATCGTCATGCTCACGGAGGTGCTCGGGCTCGTCAGGTCGAAGCCGGAATAGAGCACCTTCATGTCGTCGAGCGTGGCGATGCTGACGCCGGAATTGCCGACCTTGCCGTAGATGTCGGGCCGGAGCGCCGGGTCGTTGCCGTAGAGCGTGACCGAGTCGAACGCGGTCGAGAGCCGCTTGGCGGCCATGCCGGCCGAGAGCAGCTTGAAGCGGGTGTTGGTCTTGAAGGCATCGCCCTCGCCAGCGAACATCCGCGTCGGGTCTTCTCCTTCACGCTTGAACTGGAACGTGCCGGCGGTGTACGGGAATGCGCCCGGCACGTTGTCGAGCAGAAGCCATTTCAGGATCTCGCCGTGGTCTTCGTAGCGTGGCAGCGCCACCTTGCGAATCTTGTTGCCTGACAGCGTGGTGTGGACGAGCGCGGTGCGGATCTCCTTGTCGCGCATCTTGACGACATATTCGTCGCCGGCATAGGCACGCTGCAGCTCCGGCCAGCCGGCGAGCAGCGCCCGAGCCGCCGGGTCGAGGCGCGCTTCGCGCGTGTCGGCCAGGCCATTGACGGCGACGACCGCATTCATCTTGTCGGGGTTGGCTTCGGCCAGCATGCGGCCGCTCTCGCGCAGCTGCTGGATCTCGCGCGCCAGCCGTGCTTCGGCGACGGCCGCGGCCTTGTACGCGCGCACGGCATCGGCGATGTCGGCGAGATAGCGCGTGCGGGCGCCGGGCACGATCGGGACCTGGTGGGTGCTGTGCTTCGTGCCCGCTGCCGGCAAGGTTCCGCTGTCGAGGCCGAGGCCGAGCTCGGCGAGGCGCGGCTTCATGGCTTGGTAGAGCGCGGTGACGCCGTCGTCGTTGAAGCGGCTGGCCATGGTGCCGAACACCGGCATCTCGTCGGGGCGCTGCGTGAACGCCTCTCGATTGCGCTGGACCTGCTTGGCAACGTCTCGAAGGGCGTCGGCGGCGCCCTTGCGGTCGAACTTGTTGATGGCCACGAACTCGGCGAAGTCGAGCATGTCGATCTTCTCGAGCTGGCTGGCAGCGCCGAACTCCGGCGTCATCACGTAGACCGGCACGTCGACCAGCGGCACGATCGCCGCGTCGCCCTGGCCGATGCCCGAGGTCTCGACGATGGCCAGATCGAAGCCGGCGCACTTCACGGCGGCGAGCACGTCGGGCAGGGCGCGGCTCAGCTCGGTGCCGAAGTCGCGCGTGGCGAGCGAGCGCATGAAGACACGCGGCTCGCCGCTCCACGGTCCGATCGCATTCATGCGGATGCGGTCGCCGAGCAGGGCGCCGCCGCTCTTCCTGCGGCTCGGGTCGATCGAGATCACGGCGATGTCGAGGCGGTCGCCCTGGTCGAGGCGGAGGCGCCGGATCAGCTCGTCGGTAAGGCTCGACTTGCCGGCGCCGCCGGTACCGGTGATGCCGATGGCGGGCGTCTTCGAGACCTTCGCCGCGGCGTGCAGCTCGGCAGTGAAGGCCGGCGTGGCGCTGCCGTTCTCGAGCACCGTGACGACGCGCGCGAGCGCCTGCCAGCGCGCCTGCCGCGAGGCTGCGCGCAGGTCGGCGAAGGCCGGCACGGCACGAGCGCCCGCCTCGACACCGACGTCGGCCGCGACATCGAAGTCGCAGCGCATCATCATCTCGCCGATCATCCCCGCCAGGCCCATGCGCTGGCCGTCCTCGGGGCTGAAGATGCGCGTCACGCCATAGGTCTGCAGCTCGGCGATCTCGGCGGCGACGATCACGCCGCCACCGCCTCCGAACACCTTGATGTGGGCGCCGCCGCGCTCCTTCAGCAGGTCGATCATGTACTTGAAGTATTCGACGTGGCCGCCCTGGTAGGAGCTCACCGCGATGCCCTGCACGTCTTCCTGGAGCGCCGCCGTCACGACCTCGTCGACCGAGCGGTTGTGGCCGAGATGGATCACTTCCGCGCCCATGCCCTGCAGGATGCGCCTCATGATGTTGATGGCCGCGTCGTGGCCGTCGAACAGCGCGGCGGCGGTGACGAAGCGCACCTTGTGGCGAGGCCGGTAGTCGGCCAGCGCCTTGTACTCTGCGGAGAGTTCGGTCATCGTGTGTCCAGGGTCTTCGTCGTCAGGTCACCTTGATGTCGTCGAGCGCCGGGTCGCCGGGCGGATAGCTCAGCTTCAGGCCCTGCAGCGCCTGCCGGACGGCGCCGGCGATCATCAGGTTGCGGTGCGTCTTCGAGTCGGCGGGAACGATCGTCCACGGCGCCCACGGCGTGCCGGTGGCAGCGATCGCGGCGTCATAGGCAGCCTGGTAGGCGTCCCAGTGCTTGCGCTCTTCGAGGTCGGCAATGGCGAACTTCCAGTGCTTGGTCGGGTCGTCGAGCCGGTCCTGCAAGCGCAGCCGCTGCTCGTCCTTCGAGATGTGGAGCAGGAACTTGAGAACGACGGTGCCGGTCTCGGTCAGCAGGCGTTCGAAGTCGTTGATGTGGGCGTAGCGCTGCTGGGTCTGCTCCGGCGTGATCCAGCCTTTGACCACCGGCACCAGCACGTCTTCGTAGTGGCTGCGATTGAAGATCGTGATCTCGCCGGCCGCCGGCACTTTCTGGTGGATGCGCCAGAGGTAGTCGTGGGCGCGCTCGTCGTCCGAAGGTGCCTTCCAGGCCACGGCGTGTACGCCGAGCGCGCTCGTCTGCGAGAAGACGCCACGGATGGTGCCGTCCTTGCCGCTGGTGTCGGTGCCCTGCAGCACGACGAGCACCTTGAAGCGGCGGTCGGCGTAGAGCATGTCCTGCAAGGCGTCGAGCTCGCTGGCCATCTCGACCAATGCCGCCTTGTCGACGGCCTTGTCGCCACGCGAGAAGGGCTTGGCGGCCGGGTCGGAGCGGCTCAAATCGAATGCCGCTGCCTTGGCCGAAGCCGGCGTGCTGTGGCGCGGCTGCGGTGCTGCTGCGAACTGGAAATCGGCGAGGCGCGCGCTCGTCTTCTTCGCCAAGGGAATGTCTCCTGCGCTGTCCGGCGGGGTGCCGATCGGTTGACGTATACGTCAACCTCAGTGTAGCGCCGGGGTCCGGCGAGACGCCGCGGTGTTGGCGCTAGCGGCGCATCCAGGCGCCGCCTTCGAGGTGCCGGCGCCCGTCGCGCGCGACCCAGCGATGCGGTTGCCAGAAGTAGCCGGGGCCGGCCTGCTCGTAGCGGCCGCCGACCCAGGTGTGACGGCCATCGCGCCCGCCCCAGTAGCCGTAGATCCAGAAGGCGCCGGCGTACGGTGCCGCCGGAACGACTTCGACATAGGGCGCGGGCGGCGCGATGTCGGCGATGACGACTTCGACGCCGGGCGCGTAGCCGTAGGGCCGCCCGACCGGGGCGACGACACAGGCCGAGAGGGCAGCGCCGCACGCCAGCGCGAGGGCGACGCGGGACAGGTCGAGCTTGAACGACGACATGGCATTCCTTCGCAAGCGGCGGGCCGGCAGCGGCGCGCCTCTCCCGCTCAACCGGTCGCCCGGGATCGCCGATGACGGGGCGTCGTCACCTTTGCAGTCCTTTTCGAGCGCTGCACGCCGGCTCTCCAAAAGCGGCATGATCCAGAATCGATCAGGAGCCGCCATGACCCGTGCCACCGCCCGACTTTCGTTCCTGCTCGCATTCGCGCTATCCGCGATGGCCGCCCTGGTGGCCGTGCCGGCGCATGCCGACCCGGTCTCGCCCTCCGACACGAAGGCGGTGCGCGCCGTCGTCGAGGCCCAGCTCGATGCCTTCGCTGCCGACGATGCCAAGCGCGCCTTCTCGTACGCCGCGCCGGCATTGCGCGAGATGTTCGGGACGCCCGACCGGTTCATTGCCATGGTCCGCGGCGGCTACCCGGTGGTGTACCGGCCGGCCTCCGTGACCTTCCTGAATCCTGAGTGGGTCCAGGGTCAGCTCGTGCAGGGTGTTCACCTGACCGACTCGAGCGGCGTGCTCTGGCTCGCGACCTACCGGCTCGAGCGCCAGCGCGACAAGTCGTGGCGCATCAGTGGCTGCGAGGTCCTGCAGTCGACCGGTCGCATGACCTGATCGACGTCGGCCGCATGCAGAGCCGAGTCCCCGGAGCGATGACTTTCCTCGCCGTCGACATCGGCAACACGCGCCTCAAGTGGGCGCTCTACGCGGCACCGAAGCCGGGCGCGGCGCTGATCGACCACGGCGCCGCCTTCCTCGAAGCCATCGACGATCTTGCCGAAGGCGCCTGGTGCAAGCTGGCCACGCCGTCGAGCATGCTCGGCAGCATCGTCGCCGGCGAAGGCATTCGCCGCCGCACCGAGGCGCAGTTCGAGCTGTGGGATCTCGAGCCGCGCTGGGTCGTCAGCAGCGCCTCGGCCTGCGGCGTCGTCAACGGCTACGACCATCCCAATCGGCTCGGCGTCGACCGCTGGGTCGCACTCATCGGCGCCCGCCACCACGTGCTCGGCAGCGGCCCGGCGCGGCCGGCGCTCGTCGTCATGGTCGGCACCGCCGTCACCGTCGACGCCCTCGACGCCAGCGGCCGCTTCCTCGGCGGCCTCATCCTGCCCGGCTTCGGCCTCATGCTGCGCGCGCTTGAGATGGGCACCGCCGGTCTCAAGGCGCCGACGGGCGAGGCCGTCGACTTCCCGACCAATACGAGCGACGCGCTCATGAGCGGCGGCGCCGATGCCATCGCCGGCGCCGTCGAGCGGATGCACCGCAAGATCGTGCTGCGCTGCGGCGCGGCGCCGGCGCTGATCATGAGCGGCGGTGCCGCCGTGAAGCTGGCGACCATGACCGACCTGCCGTTCGAGACCGTGGAGACGCTGATCTTCGAGGGTCTGCTGCATCTGCAATCGAAGAAGCTCGCGCTCTGAGGTGACGATCGGATGACGACCTATCGCGCCGACACCGTCTGGGCTCGCGGCGACAGCAGCCGCGAAGACTTTCTCGCCAGCCGCTACAGCCGTCGCCATGCCTTGCGTTTCGACGGCGGTGCCGAGGTGGCGGGATCGTCGTCTCCGCACAGCGTGGCGCTGCCGTACTCCGACGAGGCGGCGGTCGATCCCGAAGAGGCTTTCGTGGCGGCCCTGTCGAGCTGCCACATGCTGTTCTTCCTCGCCTTCGCAGCCCGGCGCGGCTTCTGCATCGACCGCTATGCCGACGCCGCCAGCGGCGAGCTCGAGCGCGACGGCGAAGGCCGCATGTCGATGACGGTGGTCACGCTTCGTCCGGGTGTCGATTTCAGTGGCGACAAGCAGCCGAGGGCCGAAGAAATCGATCGGCTGCATCACGAGGCCCACGAGGCCTGCTACATCGCCAACTCGGTGAAGACCGAAGTGCGCATCGAAGCTCCGCAATAGCGCGATCAGCGCGGGTCAGAGGATGTACCGCGAGAGGTCCTCGTTCCTGGCCAGGTCGGCCAGCTTGGCATCCACGGCCGCGGCGTCGATCCGGACCGTCTGGCCGCCCCGGTTCGGCGCGTCGAAGCTGACCTCGTCGAGCAGCCGCTCCATCACCGTCGCCAGCCGCCGGGCGCCGATGTTCTCGGTGCGCTCGTTGACGTCGAAGGCGATCTGCGCAAGTCGCCGGATCGCCTCCGGCGCCAGCTCGAGCGTGACGCCTTCGGTGGCGAGCAGCAACGTGTATTGCTTGACGAGGCTCGCATGCGTCTGCGTCAGGATCGCCTCGAAATCGTCGACCGAGAGCGAGCCGAGCTCGACGCGGATCGGAAAGCGCCCCTGCAACTCGGGAATCAGGTCGCTCGGCTTGCTGAGGTGAAAGGCGCCCGAGGCGATGAACAGGATGTGGTCGGTGCGGACCATGCCGTACTTGGTGTTCACGGTCGTGCCCTCGACCAGCGGCAGCAGATCGCGCTGCACGCCCTGGCGCGAGACCTCGGCGCCGTGCGACTCCGAGCGCGACGTGACCTTGTCGATCTCGTCGATGAAGACGATGCCGTTCTGCTCGGCGTTGGCGAGGGCGGCAATCTTGATGTCGTCGTCGCTGACGAGCTTGGCGGCTTCTTCCTCGACGAGGATCTTCTGCGCCTCGGCGATCTTCATCTTGCGCGCCTTCTTCTTGGCGCCGCCAAGGTTGGCGAACATCCCGCGCAGCTGCTCGGTCATCTCTTCCATGCCGGCCGCGCCCATGATCTCCATCACCGGCTTCGCCTCGGCGACCTCGATCTCGATTTCCTTGTCGGCGAGCGAACCTTCGCGCAGGCGCTTTCTCATCACCTGGCGCGCCGTGTTGTCGGCCGAAGGCGACGGCGCCAGGCCGAGCTCACTGCGCGAGCCGGGCACGATGACCTCGAGGATGCGTTCCTCGGCGGCGTCTTCGGCGCGCGCCCGTTGCCGCTTCATCGCCGTCTCGCGCTCCTGCTTGACGGCCATGTCGACGAGATCCCGGATGATCGAATCGACGTCCTTGCCGACATAGCCGACCTCCGTGAACTTGGTCGCCTCCACCTTGATGAAGGGGGCGTCCGCGAGCTTGGCCAGCCGGCGCGCGATCTCGGTCTTGCCGACGCCCGTCGGCCCGATCATGAGGATGTTCTTCGGCGTGATCTCGCCGCGCATCGACTCGTCGACCTGCTGGCGCCGCCAGCGGTTGCGCAGCGCGATCGCGACCGCGCGCTTGGCGCCGCGCTGGCCGACGATGTGGCGGTCGAGCTCGGAGACGATCTCCTGCGGGGTCATGCTGGATTTGGCTTCGGTCATGGTTCGAGCGTCACCAGGGTGTGGTTCTGGTTCGTGTAGATGCAGAGGTCGCCGGCGATCTCGAGCGAGCGCTTGACGATGTCTTGCGGCGTCATCTCGGTGTGCTGGAGCAGGGCCCGCGCCGCGGCACCGGCGAAGGCGCCGCCGGAGCCGATCGAGACGATGCCGTACTCCGGCTCGAGGACGTCGCCGTTGCCGGTGATGATGAGCGACGACTCGTGGTCGGCCACCGCCAGCATGGCCTCGAGGCGGCGCAGCACGCGGTCGGTGCGCCAGTCTTTGGTGAGCTCGATGGCAGATCGGATCAGGTGACCCTGGTGTTTCTCGAGCTTGGCCTCGAAGCGCTCGAACAGGGTGAAGGCATCGGCCGTGGCCCCGGCGAAGCCGGCGAGGACGCGATCGTGGTGGAGCTTCCTGACCTTCTTGGCCGTCGACTTGGCGACGAGGTTGCCGATCGTGACCTGGCCGTCGCCGCCGAGCGCGACCAGGTTGCCGCGCCGGACGCTGACGATCGTCGTGCCGTGATAGTTTTCCATCGTCGCCAGATTGTGGCGCGAGGCTGGCCGATCAAGCCCGAACGCTAGATCGTGCGGACCTTGACGTTGGCGTGCTCGTTGATGCCCATGGCGCCGAAGAAGAGGGCGACCATGCGGTGCGCGTCGACGAAGCTGACGGTGCGGTTCTCGGCGCGGCGCGCCAGCACCCAGTTCAGCAGGTCGCCGGCGGCGATGAAGTCAACGCGGATGAGGCGGGCGCACGAGACGTTGACGATCTTCGCCGTGCCGAGCTCGCCGTCCAGCTTTTTCAGCGTCGCGCCGATGTCGCCGACCAGCTGGCCCGAGAGCTCGACGGTGCCGACCTGAATCATGGCCGGGTCGTCGGAGAGCTGCGATTCCTGGAAGCTCGTCGAGACGTCGCTCACCACCGAGAGCGGCGGCTGCGTCGTGAACTGGTTCGAGCCGGTGATGCGGACGAGGCAGCGGGCCGGCTCCCACGACGGCGGCGAGACCTCGTAGGTGACGCAGTAGTCGATGGCGGCCTCGTCGAACTGGTCGGGCCGGTTCGTCATGCGCAGCGCGTCGAGCCGGAGTTGCCAGAACGCCGGGTCGGCATCGCGAACGCCGGTGGGTGCCGCTACCTGCAGCACGGTGAAGAGGCGCTCGCCGGACAGCCAGCGCATGTCGAGGTCTTGCGGCATCCAGCTGCGGAACAGCTCTGACAGCCGCCCGCTCGCTTCGGCGTCGATGCCCTCCATCGCACTCCAGTCGAACACCCACGGCAGCGGCATCTGCAGGGCCCGGGAGGCGAGATCGGCGACGCCATCGGCATCGAGATGATTCGGGCAGACCCAGCCGACCTGGCCTTCGATGCGCGAACTGGTCGGCCGCTCTTCACTGGCGGCTTCTGCCACCAGCTTAGGCATCGAGAACCACTGTGGCGCCGACCAGCCGAACTGCTGGGCGTAGTCCATGGCCAGGCTCTCGAACTTGTGCTGCTGGCCGGTGGCGCGATAGAGGTCGAAGACGACAAGCCAGGTCTCGGCATGCTGGGCGCGGCTGCCGGCCGGCCCGGTGAGGCTGGTCAAGGCCTGCTCGCACTGCTCGAAGTCGGCGTTGGCGAAGGCGATCACGGCTTCGTCGAGGTCGGGGTCGTGGGCGACTTCGGCGTTGGCCGCCGTGAAGGCATGACCGAAGTCTTCGGCCGCCGGCATCTCGAGATGGATCGGCGCCATCGATTGCGGCCGCGTGAACGCGACGGCCGCCGGCACCGCGGGCTTGGCGGCAGCGCTGGCCGGCATGGAGAAATCTTCGACACGGCCGCCGTGGGCTGGAGCGGCGGGCGGCGGCACCAGCGCCATCGCCGGCCGGCCGGTGGCGTCCATCGGCGCCGGCTGGGTCGGCGCGTTGTAGAACTCGGGCGTGCGGCGCGGGCTGCCGTTGTAGCTGTCGCCCACCATCTGCTGCTCGATCTCGTCGATCTTCGCCTTGACGCCGGCATCCTGGCGAACGGGCTGGTCGGAGATGCGTGGCTGCGAATCGTCGATGCGCGACGAGCCGCCGAGCGCGGCGAGCTGCTCGCCGGACAGGCCTTCGCGACGCACCTTGCGCAGCATGTCGAACTCGCGCTTGCGAACGAAGTCGTTGCGGCGCTTGCGCTCGATCATCGCCTTGAGCTCGCCCTTGGCGTAGTCGCTTTCCCGCGTGTCTTCGGCAGGCACGTCGAGCTCGGCCCATTCCGTCGCCGGGTTGGCGACGAACTTGACGACCTTGCGGAAGAAACTCGTCGTGTCTTTTTGTTCCGCCATCGGATTTGCGTCCCTGAGCGGAGCGGCCGGCCGCGAGTGCGGAGCTTGGTTCCGGTGCGGGCCTTGATGAACCCCGTGCGCTGCGGTCAGTCGCCAAACATTTTCTGCTTCAGCTCGCGCCGCTGTTGCGCTTCAAGGGACAGTGTAGCGGTGGGTCGCGCGATCAAACGGCCCAGTCCGATGGGTTCGCCGGTTTCGTCACAGAAACCGTATTCACCGGACTCGATCCGGCCCAGCGACTGCGAGATCTTCTTCAGAAGCTTGCGTTCCCGGTCGCGCGTGCGCAGCTCGAGAGCGTGCTCTTCCTCGATGGTGGCGCGATCGGCCGGGTCGGGAACGATGGAGGTGTCTTCGCGCAGGTGCTCCGTGGTTTCGCCGGCATTGCTGAGCAAGTCGTCCTTCAGCGTCTGCAGCTTCATACGGAAGAAGTCGAGCTGCTTGTCGTTCATGTACTCGGCTTCCGGCATCGCCATGATCTCGTCGTCGGAGAGCTCGCGGCCGGTCTTGGTCTTCCAGGCGTTGGCCAGCTTCGGATCGGCCTTGTGCACGGCGCGCGGCAGGTTGTCTTCCGGCTTGTTCATCTGCCGGGTCGGCGGCCGCGGCGGCGCGAAGCGGTCGGCGAATCGTGACGTCGGTGCCGGTAGCGGTGCCTGCACCGGCGCGACGAAGTAC
>JAYTYH010000298.1:0-3082 GCA_043742485.1 Rhizobacter sp. | reverse complement strand
GAGACGGCGCACAAGGTCAAGCGCTATAAGGACGACGCCGCCCTCTTCAGCCGCTTCCAGATCGAGCACCAGATCGAGACGGCGTTCGCGCGCACGGTGAACCTGCCTTCGGGCGGCGCCATCGTCATCGACCACACCGAAGCGCTGGTCTCGGTCGACGTCAACTCGGCGCGCTCGACGCGCGGCTCCGACATCGAAGAAACCGCCACCCGCACCAACCTCGAAGCGGCCGACGAGATCGCCCGCCAGATGCGCCTGCGCGACCTCGGCGGCCTGATCGTCGTCGACTTCATCGACATGGAAGAGTCGAAGAACCGGCGCGAGGTCGAGACCCGTCTGCGCGACGCGCTGCGCTCCGACCGCGCCCGCGTCCAGTTCAGCTCGATCAGCAAGTTCGGCCTGCTCGAGATGAGCCGGCAGCGCTTGCGCCCGGCGTTGAGCGAAGGCAGCCACATCACCTGCCCGCGCTGCAACGGCACCGGCCACATCCGCGACACCGAGTCGAGCGCGCTGCAGATCCTGCGCATGGTCCAGGAAGAGTCGATGAAGGACAACACCGCCGCCGTGCACGTGCAGGTGCCGGTGGAAGTGACATCGTTCCTGCTCAACGAGAAGCGCACCGAGATCACCAAGATCGAGCTCAAGCAGCGCGTCACGGTGCTGCTGGTTCCGAACAAGAACCTCGAGACGCCGAACTACCGTCTCGAGCGGCTGCGCCACGACGACCCGCGCCTCGAGAACCTGCAGGCCAGCTACACGATGGTCGACGAGCAGGAAGACGAGGTCGGCATCACGCGCCGCGAGAAGACCAAGGCCAAACAGGAGCCGGTCATCAAGGGCATCCTGCCCGAGACGCCGGCGCCGATGCCGGCCGAGCGGCCCGAGCCGCGCGTCGCGGCAGCGGCGCCGATGCCCGTCGCCGCCATGCCGGCGCGCGCGCCTGTGGCTGCGGCCCCGGCACCGATGCCGGCCGGTGGCGGTTTCTTCGGCTGGGTGAAAAGCATCTTCGCTCCGACTGCGGCCGAGCCGGCCAAGGCGCCCGTGGCCATGCTTCAGGGCCCGGCTGCGAAGCCGGCCGACGCCGGTCGACGTGATCGCGGCGAGCGCGGTGGCGGTGAGCGCAGCGGCGGCGATCGAGGTGGCGATCGAGGTGGCCGGGGCGGTCGCGGCGGTCGCGGCGGTCGCGGCGGCGAACGCGGAGCCGAGCGCGGCGGCGAGCGCGTCAGCGAAGCCGGCGAGACCAATGCGCGCGGCGGCCGTCGTGGCGACCGCGGTGCCGACGCGCCCCGCGTCGATGGCGGCGAGGCGATCGGCGGCGAGGCCCGCGAACCGCGTGATTCACGTGAGCCCCGCGAGCCGCGGGAAGCGCGTTCGCCCCGCGGCGAGCGCACCGAGTCTCGTGGTGAACCGCGCAGCGGCAACGGTGGCGATCGCAATGGCGGCGAAGGTCGCGGCGAGCCGCGCAGCGACGCAGCAGGTGAAAGCAACCGCGGCGAAGGCAACCGTGGCGAATCACGCCGCGGTGGTCGCGGCGACCGCGGCCCGCGTGACGACAGGGGCCAGAGCGAAGGCGCCGCGCCTGTCGAAGCCGGCCAGGACGGCGGCGTCGCCCAGCCCTTCGTCGACACGACGCCCAACGGCGAGCGCGTCGAAGGCGCCGAGACGGGCGATGAACGCCAGGGCGGTCGCAGGCGCAATCGCCGCGGCGGTCGTGGCCGCGATCGTGACGAGTCACCTGCAGCCGATGCCGGCGCCAACGGCAACGACACCGGCACCGGCACCGGCACCGAGGGCGACGCCCAGCCGATGCCGAACGCCATCGGCCACGGCGACGACTCTCGCCTCGCGAGCGAGGCCGGCGACGAACGGATCGACGCCGAGGCGACACCGGTCGCCGATGCCGACACGGAAAGCTCCGGCAGCCGCAGGCGCGGTCGCGGTGGCAGAGGTCGCGACCGCGACCGTGCGCCGCGGGATGGCGAATCGAATCCGTCGGGCGAATCGGCTCGGGGCGGCGTGACGACACTCGAGGCGGGCAGCGAAACGCTCGCTGGCGAGCATGCCGACGCGTCGGCGATGCCGAGGTCGATGCGCGACGAGCCTTCGCACGAAGCGCGCGCATTCAATGCGCCGCTCGGCGAAGCGCCGGCGGCACGCGAACCCGCGCCAGTGGTCTCGGCCATGGCTCAGCCCGTCGCTGCGCCTGCAGAAGCAGCGGCCGACTACGCGCTGCCGATGGAGTCGCTTGTCGCCGTGGCCGAAAACGCCGGCCTGCAATGGGTCAACTCCGACGTCGACAAGATTCGTTCGGCGCAGGAGGCGATGGCCGCTGCAGCGCTGGAGATTCGCGTGCCGCGCGAGATCCGTGCAGCCGTGCCTGTCGATGCCAGTCCGCTGGTGCTGGTCGAGACGAAGAAAGACCTGTCGCAGGTCAAGCTGCCGTTCGAGACCTCGGCGGTCGACGCTCCGAAAGCCTGACGCGACCCGGGCGGCCCTGCCGCCGCCGAACGCCTGCTACGGCAGGCGTTCGAGCGCGCGCTGGTAGGCCGGCTGGCGCATCAGCTCGTCCCAGGCGAGCGGCAACGTCTGTGGCAGCAGGTCGAGCCGGCGCGCTTCGCTGTCGGGTTCGGCCTGCCATTGACCGTGGCGCTGCGCGTCGAGCAGGCCGTCGAGCAAGCTGTCGACGTCGGCGCCGCCGCGCTCGGTCTGGTTGCAGAGCAGCACCATGTCGCAACCGGCCTCGAGCGCGAGCACGGCCGCATCCGCGAATCCGATCTCGACGCCGCCGAGCTGGCGGGCGCCGGCCATGCTGAGGTCGTCGCTGAAGACGGCACCGTCGAAGCCGAGCTGGGCGCGCAGGATGTCCTTCAGCCAACGCGCCGAAAAACCGGCCGGAAGGGCGTCGACTGCGGCATAGACCACGTGCGCCGGCATCACGCTCGAAAGCGTTCCCGCCAGCCATTCGTAGGGCCGCGCGTCATCGCCGAGGATGCGATCGAGTGGGCGCTCGTCGACCGGCACGTCGGTGTGGCTGTCGGCAGCGACGAAGCCATGGCCGGGGAAGTGCTTGCCGCAGTTGAGC
>JAYTYH010000297.1:0-2778 GCA_043742485.1 Rhizobacter sp. | reverse complement strand
TCGGGCCCGGGCTGGTCGCCGAGGGCGATCCGACGCTGCTGCGCATGGCGCTCGAGAACCTGCTCGGCAACGCCTGGAAGTACACCGGCAATACCGCGGCGGCGCGGATCGGCTTCGTGCGCATGGTCGGCACCGCGGGCCAAGGCAGCGACGGCGTGTCGTTCACCGTGTACGACAACGGCGCCGGTTTCGACATGCGTTATTCGGAGCGCCTGTTCGGCGTCTTCCAGCGCCTGCACAGCGCCAGCGAATTCCCCGGCACCGGTGTCGGCCTGGCTTCGGTGCGGCGCGTCGTGCAGCGCCACGGCGGCGAGATTTCGGCCGAGGCCGAGCCCGACCGGGGCGCCCGCTTCCACTTCACGCTGAAGTAGCTGCACGCGGCGACTTGCGAGGAGCGCTGCGCGCATTGCCGCGCCGGACCGCTACGACGCCGCCAGCCGCTCCACGTCGGCCAGCAGCGTTTCGGCAGCCGCCGCGACGCTGCGCTGGCCGGCCGTGGCGAGCTCGCGAAGGCGCTCGATCGCAGCTTCGCGACCGAGCGAATGGCGCTCCATCAGCACGCCGGCCGCCATCGCGACGCTGGCATCGAGCGGGTCGTTCGACGCCGTGCCGCGCGCCGGTAGCGCATGCGTGCGTGCGTGCACAGGCGGAGCCGCGGTCGCTGCGGCATGGATGTTCGCGAACGCCGCTTCCACGGCCGGCACGATCTGCTTGATGTCGAGCGGCTTGACGAGATAGGCGACGGCGCCGAGCGCCTTCACCTTGGCCACCGTCTCCTCGTCGGAGAACGCCGAGAGGAACATGAACGGCGTGCAGTGCTGGGTGCGCAAGTACTCGGCGACGTCGAAGCCGCTCTTGCCTTCCATGCGGATGTCGAGCAGCGCCAGGTCGGGCCGGTGCTCGCGGGCGAGCAGGATGGCGTCGTCGCCGTTGTCGGCATCGACGACGTCGTAGCCGGCGCGGATCAGGCCGTCGGTGAGCGTGGCCAGCACCAGCCGGTTGTCGTCCACCACGAGGATCTTGCCCTTGCTCGCCATGTCGGCCATGTTATGCGGCGACACGAACGACACCGGGCGGGGCCAGCGTCACGGTGGCGACGACGCGGTCGCCGCTCTGCTCGATCTTCATCGCCGCGCTCTTGCGCGGCAGCAGTGCCCGCACCAGGCCGAGCCCGGAAACGCCGTTCGGGATGCGGCCGAGGCTGAAGCCGGCCGGCAGCCGCGCCGCGTTGGCGATGGCCACCGCGACCTCGGCGTCGCCGCAGTGCAGCGTGCAGGCGATCGGGAGGTCGCCGGCAGCCGCGGGGCTGTGCTTGACGGCGTTGGTGAGCAGCTCGTTGAGCGTCAGCGCGATCGGGATCGCCTCGACCTCGGGCAGCATCCACTCGGCCGCGCTAACACCCTCGACGCTGCAGACGATGCTGCGGCCGAAGGTGCGCTGCACCGAGCCGACGATGGCCTCGAGCACGCTCACCACCGAGAGCGGCCCGGTCGTGCCGACCTGCAGGCCGTAGACCTGCGCGATCGCCTGCACCTGGCCCACGACCTCGTCGATCGCCGCCGCCACCTCGGGCTTGCGCAACGCGATCTGCTGCAGCAGGCCGGCCACGCCCTGCAGGTTGATCTTGATGCGGTGGTGGACTTCCTTGACCAGCATGTCGCGCTGCGCGATCTCGGCTTCGAAGCGCGCCTCCATCACCTCGCGAAGCGTCGCCTCGGCATGCAGTGCCGCCGCCTCGGCCTGGCGGCGGCGCTCGATGTCGAGGAGCGCGTAGGTGAGCTGGCGGCCGGTCGCCTCGCGGCCGGTGGCGACGGCGTTGCCGACGATCCAGAACTCGCGGCCGTCACGGGCGCGAACGCGGCACTCGAAGGTCTCGGCCTGGCCCTCGACGAGGTCGTCGAGATACTGCGTCCGGCGAAACGGATGGTCGGGCTCGGGCGTCGCCACGGCCGAGATCGGCTGGTCGAAAAAGTCGGCCAGCGTGCCGCCGAACATGCGCCGAGCCGAGCGGTTCATCCACTCGATGCCGTTGGCGCCGACGGTGACGATGCCGACCAGCACCGAGTCGAGGATGGAGCGCGTGCGCTCGGCCTGCAGCGCCACCGCGCTCTCGGCGCGATGGCGGGCGTCGACGTTCACGTACGAGGCGATGACGCCGGCCGCGGGGTCGCGCTGGTCGACCGGGCGCAGGGCCGTCTGCACCCACACGAGCCGGCCGTCGCGGCGGCGCAGCTGGCGCTCGCCGCTCCAGCGGCCGTGCACGCGCAGCTCGCGCTCCTCCTGGTCGCGCCGTCGCTCCGACTCCTCGCCGCCGGCGAACAGCTCGGCGACGGGCAGCGAAGAGAGCTCGCTCACCGGCCAGCCGATCAGGTTGGAGAGCGCGTCGTTGGCGCGCTCGATGCGGCCGTCACGGAGGAAGGCGATGCCGACGTCGGAGAGGCTGAACATCAGCTCGCGGTCGCGCGCCAGCACCTCGAGCTCGACCTGCTGCGTCTTCATGCGCGTCACGTCGGCGAGCACGGCGATGGCTTCGTCGAGCCCGGTCGCGACGCCGGCGCGCCGCACCGAAAGCGAATACCAGCGCGTCTCGGCCGGCTCCGGCTCGCCGCCCTCGAAAGGGAACTCGACCTCATAGGTGGCGTCGGTGGCGAGGGCGTCGCGAATGTCGGCCGCGACCTGCTCGGCGTTCGGGTGGCTCGACAACAGCTCGGCCAGGCTGCTGCCGGCGACGCCGTTCGCACCCAGCCGCAGCAGCGTCTCGAAGCGGCGGTTGCAGCG
>JAYTYH010000296.1:0-15725 GCA_043742485.1 Rhizobacter sp. | reverse complement strand
CGACGAGCAGCAGCGACGCCGCGGTGAAGATCTCGGGCGTGTCGCTTCTGGCGATCCAGCGCAGCGCCGGCCGCAGTAGCAGCCGGCCGCCGAGGATGACGACGGCGATGGTGCCGATCGCCTTGGCAGCGCCGAGCCAGCCGCCGCCGCTGCCGCTGCCGTCGTGATCGGCGGCGACGGCGAGGAGGGGTAGCAGCGCCAGGATCGGAATGGCGGCGATGTCCTGCAGGAGCGCAACCGAGAGGATGTTTTCGCCCGAGGTCGTCGCCATCAGGTTGCGCTCGGCGAGCACGCCGAGCCCGATCGCCGTCGACGACAGCGCGAGGCCGAGGGCGGCCACCGTGGCCAGGCGCCAGTCGAGCCCGCTGGCGAGCCCGACCCAGCCGACCGTCATGGTCACGAGCACGAGCAGCGCCGCAGACCCGAACAACTGCGCGCTGCCCCAGCCGAAGATGGGTTTGCGCAGGGACCAGAGCCGCTGCGGCTCGAGCTCGAGCCCGACCAGGAACAGCATCAGCACGACGCCGAACTCGGCGAAGTGGAGGATGTCCTGCGGGTCGGTGACGAGCTTCAGGCCCCACGGACCGATGAGGATGCCGGCGCCGAGGTAGCCGATGATCGAGCCGAGGCCGAAGAACTTGGCGACCGGGACGGCGAGGACGGCGGCGGCCAGATAGACGAGGCCGCCGGTGAGCCACGAGTTGTGCTCCATCAGGCGGCTTCTTCGGCCAGGTTCTCCATCGGCCGCGCCGTCAGCGGCACTTCGCATTCGATGCACTGTTCGAGCTCGGCGAGCTCGGGCCAGCCGGGGTAGTCGGCGAGCCGCGCCGTGTAGGTGGCGGCGTGCGCCGCGATCTCGGCCTCGCTCGCCTTGTGGGCGCCGTGCAGCAGCAGCGGCGGCAGGAAGCGCATGCCGCAGAGCGCGGCGGTCTGCTCGTAGGGCGGCATGAAGGCGTCGAAGAAGTAGCGGTTGTAGCTGTCGGGTCGGTACGAATCTTCCGGGCCGCCGGTGGTCGCGACCAGCCACAGGTCCTTGCCGCGCAGGGCGGTGCCGCCGGGCCCGTAGGCCCAGCCGAAGGCGAGTACGTCGTCGAGCCAGAGCTTGAGCAGCGGCGGCATGCCGTACCAGTGGATCGGCTGCTGCCAGACGACCAGGCGCGCCGCGACCAGCGCCTGCTGCTCGGCGGCGACGTCGATCAGGTAGTCGGGGTAGAGCGCGTAGAGGTCGCGCACCTCGTAGCGACCGGCCGGGCTGGCGGCCTGCAGGGTGCGGGCGTCGCGCAGCAACCGGCCGTTGGCGCGTGATTGCTCGAGCTCGGGATGGGCGACGAGGACCAGGACCGCGGCGCCGGCCGCAGCGGCCGTGGCGGTCGGGCCGGCAGGCGCTGTCGACGAGGCCAGGATGGACTGCGGTTCGGCCATGGCGCGCTCGGTCTCGGGTAACTGCGAAGAGGGAAGCGGGCGCTGTGCCGCCGGCCGCCGCTAACATACCCGGAAAACGAGAACGGAGGCCCGCATGCCGGTGATCGTCGTTGCCAACCCGAAGGGTGGCGTAGGGAAAACGACTCTCGCGACCAACCTCGCCGGCTACCTCGCTTCGCGCGGTCGGGCCGTGATGCTCGGTGACGTCGACCGCCAGCAATCGTCGCGCACATGGCTCGGCCTGCGCCCGGCCGGGCTGCCGAGGATCAGCGCCTGGGAGACGGCCAGCGGCGAGATCGTGCGGCCGCCCAAGGGCACCACGCACGTCGTGCTCGACACCCCCGCCGGGCTGCACGGCAAGCGCCTCGACGAGGTCATGAAGCTGGCCGACAAGGTGATCATTCCGCTGCAGCCGAGCATCTTCGACATCCACGCGACGCACCACTTCATCGATCAGCTGCTGATGCACCGGCGCAGCGACAAGGTCCAGCTCGGCGTCGTCGGCATGCGCACGCGCGAAGGCACGATCGCCACCGACCAGCTGCGCGCCTTTCTCGGCGGCGTTCGCGTGCCGCTGCTCGGCTTCCTGCGTGACACCCAGAACTACGTCCACCTCGCCGCCCACGGCCTGACGCTCTGGGACGTCGCCTCGACGCGTTTCCAGAACGACCGCGATCAATGGGCGCCGATCATGACCTTCGTGAACTGATCCTTCTGAACCACCACCGATGAAGACTTTCCAGACCATCGCCGAGTTGCAGTCGCTCGTCGGCACCGACCTCGGCAGCAGTGACTGGATCACGGTCACGCAGGAGCGCATCCAGCTGTTCGCCGACGCCACCGGCGACCACCAGTGGATCCACCTCGACACCGAGAAGGCCAAGGCCGGCCCGTTCGGCACGACCATCGCGCACGGCTTTCTCACCCTGTCGCTGCTGCCCGAGATGAGCGCCTCGGCGTTCCAGGTGCTCGGCACCCGAATGGGCGTGAACTATGGGCTGAACAAGGTGCGCTTTCCGGCGCCGGTGCCGAGCGGCAGCCGCTTGCGCGGCCACTTCAAGCTCATGAATTACGAGCCGCTCGAAGGCGGCGCCCAGCTCACGGTCGAAGTGACGATGGAACGCGAAGGCTTCGACAAGCCGGTCTGCGTCGCCGAATCGGTCGGCCGCCGTTTCGCCTGAGCACACCATGAAAGTCCTGCTCATCGACGACCACCCGCTGATCCTGGCGGCGTTGCAGAGCGTCATCGAGGGCCTCGGCAGTCATGTCTCGGTGGTCGGCGTTGCGGGCGCGCGGGCGGCCCGCGACGCGCTCGGCGCCGAAGGCGGCTTCGACCTCATGCTGCTCGATCTCCACCTCGGCGATGCCGACGGCTTCGAGCTGCTGATCGAGCTGCGCGGCGGCTGGCCGGCGATCCCGGTCGTCGTCGTCTCGGCGTCGGATCGCCGCGCCGACGTCATCCGCGCCATCGACCTCGGCGCCATGGGCTTCGTGCCCAAGCGGGCCAGCAACGATGTGCTGACCGAAGCGCTCAAGGTCGTGATGTCGGGCGGCATCTACGTGCCGCCGATGGCGATGCAGACGTACGGCGAGCACGACGCCGGCAACGGCGCCCACGACGCCGCTGGTGCCGCCGGCGCCGCTCCTGCAGCGGCCGGCGACGCACGGCGGCCAGCGGCCCTGTCGGCCTTCAAGCTGACGCCGCGCCAGACCGACGTGCTCGGCCTGCTGCTGCGCGGCCTGTCGAACAAGCTCATCGCGCGCGAGCTCAACCTCTCGGTCGAGACCGTCAAAGATCACGTTGCCGCCGTGCTGCGCACGCTCGGCGTCAACTCACGCACGCAAGCCGTGCTCGCCGTCAGCCAGATGTCGAGCCAGGGCGTCGTCGCCCCGTGGCTGTCGTCGCGGCCGATGCATTGAGCGCGGTCGCGGCGGTGCGCTTGGCCGCGGCGGCCGGCGCTACCGCCGATGCCGTCGACGCCACCGACTTCACCGACTTCACCGACGCGCCGATCGACCGCTTCCTGCTGCTGCGCGACCACGCGCGTGGCACCTTCGCCTTCAACCGCACGTCGCTGGCCAGCCACGCGATCGGCGCCGTCATCGTTGAGGTCGTCTTCGCCGACGTCGCGCCGTACGCGCTGCGCCTGATCTGGGGCTTGTTGTTCGTCGCCGTTTGGGTGGTGCGGGCAGCGCTGGCGCTGCGCTTCGAGCACGACGAGCCGGCCGAAGCCGCCGCGCTGGAGCGCCGGCTGCGCGTCTGGCAGGTCGGCGTGCTCGCTTCGGGCCTGCTCTGGGGTGCGGCGGCGTGGTTCTTCTTTCCCTACGGCTCCGGCCTGCACCAGCTCGTCCTCGTGCTCGTCACCTATGCCTACTGCGTCGCCTGCGTGCCGGTGCTGTCGCCGCAGTTCCGCGTCTTCGTCGCGTTCGTACTGCTCATCTTCGGGCCGGCGATCGCCCGGGTCGCGATCGAGCGCTCGCCGCTGAGCTGGCAGCTGGCGGCGGTGATGACGGTCGTAATCGGCATGACGATCCTGCTCGGCCGCACCTATCGCGCGTCCTTCGACAAGGTCACGGCTCTCAAGCTGCGCACCGAGGCGCTGGCCCTGCAGCTGGGTGCCGAGAAGGCCATCGCCGACGCCGCCCGGCACGAGGCCGAGGTCGCCAACCGCGCCAAGACCCAGTTCTTCACCGCCGCCAGCCACGACCTGCGCCAGCCGCTGCACGCGATGGGCCTGTTCGCCGAGGCGTTGCGCTCGCGCACCCACGACCCGGAGGTGGCGCAGCTCGTCAACAGCATCAACGAATCGGTCGACGCGCTCGAGGGCCTCTTCAGCGAGCTGCTCGACATCACCCGCATCGACAGCGGCGGCGTCGAGGTCGATCCAGAGCACTTCGAGGTCGGCGAGATCTTCCGCAAGATCCGCCTCCACTTCGAGCCGGCGGCGTTCGAGAAGGGCCTGACGCTGCGCATCCGCGGCGGTCGCCAGGTGGCGCTGGCCGACCCTCTGCTGGTCGAGCGCATCGTCCGCAACCTCGTCTCCAACGCCATCCGCTACACGACCGACGGCACTGTGCTGGTCAGCTGCCGCAAGCGCGGCGAGCGGCTGCTGCTGCAGGTCTGGGACACCGGCCCCGGCATCGGCGAGGACGAGCGCGCGCGCGTCTTCGAGGAGTTCTACCAGGTGCCCGGCGTGCAGGTGGTCGCGGCCGAGCAGAAGAAGGGCCTCGGCCTCGGCCTGGCCATCGTCAAGCGTCTGGCGGCGCTGATGGCGGCGCCGTTGCGGCTGCAATCGCAGACCGGCCGCGGTTCGGTGTTCACCCTCGAGCTGCCGCTGGGCAAGGCTCCGCGCAGCGCCGCGCGCGCGCAGCCGCCCAAGGGGCCGATCGGCATCACGCTCGACGGCCGCCTGATCGTGATCGTCGAGGACGAGCCGGCGGTGCGCGAAGGCCTCGAGGTGCTGCTGGCCGGCTGGGGCGCCACCATCGTCGCCTTCGACAGCGTCGCTGCGACGCGGGCCTGGGCCGCGGCCGCCGAGGGCGCGCAGGCCGCGCCGTCGCTGGTCATCGCCGATTACCGGCTCGAGCACGGCGAAAACGGCGTCGCCGCCATCGCCGCGCTGCGGCAGCGTTTCGGCGCCGGCGTGCCGGCCATCGTCGTCACCGGCAGCAGCATGACGGGCCACGACAAGGAAGCACAGGAGCACGACTTCCACCTGCTCATCAAGCCGGTGCTGCCGAACAAGCTGCGGGCGATGATTAGCTTCAAGCTGGCCGGCCGCTAGCCGGCACCGTGCCGCCGGGCCGAGCGCCCCGCCGCCCTAATCCGGCCCGCGTCCCCTCGGGGAGCAGCGACCGAAGGAAGCGTGGGGGCTCCGTCAGGCGTGGTACGCCAGCCGCACGTAGATCGGCGCGAAGGCCTCGGCCTGCGTCACCTCGAGCAGATGCTCCCGCGCCAGCTCCAGCAGCGCGATGAAGGTGACGACGACGACCGGGGCGCCGCGGCCGGCATCGAAGAGGTCTTCGAACATGGCGAAGCGGCGGCCCTGCAGCGCCCGCAGCACGATGCTCATGTGCTCGCGCACGCTCAGGATCTCGCGCGAGACGAGATGGCGCTGGTTCAGGCGGGCGCGCTTGACGATGTCGGTCCAGGCAGCGAGCAGGTCGGCGGCCTCGATCTGCGGCAGCGGCGCGGCAGCGGGCTCCTCGATCACCGCGCCTGCCCGCATGAAGTCGCGGCCGATCAGCGGCAGCGCGTCGAGGCGGGCGGCGGCGAGCTTCATCTGCTCGTATTCGACGAGGCGGCGCACGAGCTCGGCGCGCGGGTCCTCGGGCTCCTTGCCGTCGGCGCTCTTCTTCGGCGGCAGCAGCATCCGCGACTTGATCTCGATCAGCATCGCCGCCATCAGCAGGTAGTCGCTGGCGAGCTCGAGGTTGTGGCGGCGGATCTGCTCGACGTAAGCCAGGTACTGGCGCGTCACGCTGGCCAGCGGGATGTCGAGGATGTTGAAGTTCTGCCGGCGGATCAGGTAGAGCAGCAGGTCGAGCGGACCTTCGAAGGCCTCGAGGAAGACCTCGAGCGCGTCGGGCGGGATGTAGAGGTCGGTTGGCAGGTCGAACAGCGGCTCGCCGTAGAGGCGGGCGACGGCGACGGTGTCGATCGCGCCGGCCTCGGCAGCGCTCTCGGCTCCGGCGAGCGCGGAGTCGGTCATCGCCCGGGCTCGGCTCAGGGCCGCTTCGTCTGGTACACGTAGGGCTGCATGCGGACCCGCGAGTCGCCGTGCTCGGCTTCGGCGGTGCGGTCGATGCGGCGGTCCCAGAGCAGGGCGCGGCCGCTGCGCTGCTCGTCTTCGAGCGTGGGCTTTTTCGCCTTCAGCGACGCGATGAAGTCGGTCGTGTCGGAGGTATAGGGCTTCCAGAAGAGCGGCATGGCGAGGGGCGGTGGTCGGCGCAGGAAAACCTGCAGTTTAGGTCGACCGGCGATCGCAACCGAACGCGCTCAGACGATGACCCGGCGCAACTGCTGGCCGTCGCGCAGAAAGGTGTTTTGCTCGCCGACGATCCAGCGCGCAAGCTCGTCGAGCCGCGCCGATCCGACCTCGAAGGCCGGAAACGAGACCGAGACGGTCTCGAAGCCGTCGAGGTTAACGAGCTGAAACTGGATCCAGCCGCTGTCGTGGTCGGGAACGATCTTGACCCAGGCCCGGAAGTCGGCCTGGATGTCGAAGCGGGTCTCGACGAAGCGGCCGGTCTGCGGGCTGCGGATGCGCTCGCTCTGGAACAGCGCGCCGCATTGCTGCAGCTTGGCCTCGAGCTTCTCGATCTCGGGCGGGAAGTCCTTGGCCAGGCTGACGCGGGCGCCGGTCTTCAGGTTGTAGCGCAGCAGGACGTGATCGAAGACGTCGCCGGCGCGGTGCTTGCGCTGCCGCGAGTCGGCCACGAACCCCGACAGCTTCATCGAGGTGAAGGAATGCCTGGTGTCGAAGCGGAAGACCAGCTTCGAGACCGGCTGCAGGACGTTGAGCTGCTGGGCCAGCGCGTTGAAGTAGCGAAACGCCGATGTGCATGCCGATTCGGCCAGCTGCATGTTGCGGTCGAGGGCACCGAAGTCGGTGGTCTGCTGCGCCTTGGCGGCTGCGGCCTGCTGCTTCAGTTCGTCGAGATAGCCCACCCTGAGACCCAGGTTGCGGTGTGTGCGGCGAGGATATCGCGGTGCCGCCGGCGCTGCTGCCTGGCAGCAGCGCGCGAGCGGTCGGACTTCACGCCGCGCCCGGCTCCGCCGGTTGCGGTGGGACCCGGGCCGCGGCCGAAGCGATCGAGCGCAGCGCCGCAGCACGGTCGGCGAACAGGTTGCCGGCGCCGAGAGTGGCGTCGAGGCCGGCCCGATGCAACGCTTCCAGCGGTTGCGGGTTGAGGCCGGCGACGACGAGGCGCACGTCCATGCGGGCGAGCGTGCGGTGCACGTTCTCGATCGCGTTGAGGCCGGAGGCGTCGGTCGAGACGAGCTGGTGGGCGTCGAACACGAGCGTGCGCGTGCCTGCGGGCAGCTCGTCGGGCACCGCCTCGAGCCGGCCGACGGCGGCAAAGAAGAGGGCGCCGTAGAGGCTGTAGACGGCGACGCCGTCGGCGCCGGTCGCGCCGGGCGATGGCTCGCGAGAGATGTCGGGCTCGACGCGAAAGAGCGCGCCCATGCGGTAGACGAAGACGATGCAGGCGATCGCGAGGCCGACCTCCATCGCCACCGTCAGGTCGACCATCACCGTCAGCAAGAAGGTGCCGACGAGCTTGGCGCGGTACTCCACGGAGAACGCCCGCAGCCGCCTGAACTCTCGCCATTCGCCCATGTTCCAGGCCACGAACAGCAGCACTCCGGCGAGCACCGCGAGCGGCACGCCGGCCGCCAGCGGCGCGGCGACGAGCACGACCAGCAGCAGCGTCGCCGAATGGACGATGCCGGCGACCGGGCTGGTGGCGCCGGCGCGCAGGTTGGTCACCGTGCGCGCGATCGTGCCGGTGGCCGGAATGCCGCCGAAGAAGGGCGCGACGATGTTGGCGATGCCCTGCGCCATCAGCTCCTGGTTGGGGTCGTGGCGCTTCATCGTCGACATGCCGTCGGCGACGCGCGCGCAGAGCAGCGACTCGACGGCGCCGAGCAGCGCGATCGTCACCGTCGGCACGAACAGGCGCTGGACGCTGTCCCAGTCGAAACCGGGCCAGACGAACGTCGGCAACGACTGCGGGATACCGCCGAAACGCGAGCCGATGGTCTCGACCGGCAGCTTCAGCCAGGCCGCGAGCAGCGACAGCGTGACGAGCGCCACGATCGGGCCGGGCACGCGCGCGACGATGCGCAGCGCCGGCGGCGCCCATTTCGCCAACCGAGCCCACGTGAGCAGGCCGACGAGGCAGCCGAGGCCGAGCCCGACCGCGTACGGATTGAACTCGGCCGCATGCATCCAGATGGCGTGGCCCTGGGCGAAGAAGTCGGCCGGCACGTGCTCGATCCGGAGCCCGAGAAGATCGCGCGCCTGCGACACCGCGATGAGCACGGCGATGCCGTTGGTGAAGCCGATCACGATCGAGACCGGAATGAGCCGCACGAGGGCGCCGAGCTTGAACCAGCCGAGGCCGAGCAGCAGCACGCCGGCGAGGACGGTGGCGATCAGCAGGTTGGCGACGCCGTAACGCTGCACGATGCCGTAGACGATGACGATGAAGGCGCCGGCCGGGCCGCCGATCTGCACGTTCGAGCCGCCGAGCGCCGAAATCAGGAAGCCGGCAATGATGGCCGTGAAGATGCCCTGCTCGGGCTTGACGCCGCTGGCGATCGCGAAGGCCATGGCCAGTGGCAGGGCGACGATGCCGACGGTAATGCCGGCGCCGGCATCGGCCAGGAAGTGCTGGCGGTCGTAGCCGGAGAAGGTGTCGAGCAGCCGCGGCCGGAACCGGTGCAGCCGCGACGCGAAGCCCTGACGCGCGGCGACGGTGATGGCGGCAAGCGCGTCGGGCGCTTTGTTCATGACGTGAGCAACGCCCGTCCGGTCATGCGGTCTAGCACGGCCAGCGGCGCGCTCGACGGGTCGGCGAGGTGGGCAGCATCCAGGTAGAAGGTCTGCTCCATCATGTGCTGGCCGCCCATCGCGGCGTGCAGGACCTGATCGCTGAAGCACACCCACGTGGTGCCGGGCGCGAAATCGACGCGCGCCTGCGGTCCGTCGCGCTGGAAGGCGGCATCGGCCTTGGCGCGGTCGTGCAGCTGCAGCATGACGTGGTCGTACTCGGTGCGGCGGCGCTTGGTGATGCCGGTCGCGGCCATCGCCCAGGCCAGGCCAGGCAGTGGCCGCGGCACGGCGGCGAGGTAGCGCCGGGCGTGCGCCTCGAAGGCCTCGCCCACGCGCCAGCGCCGCGGCTCGCCGTTCGGGTTGACGTTGCAGAACACGCGCAGCAGCCGCGTGCCCTGCATCGGGTTCGAGGGGAAGGCGTCGATGTGCAGGCGGGTGTCGTCCTGACGCCAGCTGCGCGACCGGCCGGAGACATCGACCGGCCGGAACGACGTGTTGCCGCGGCGCAGGTGGCCGCGGTAGTGCGGGAACAGGCGCGGCGCGAAGGCCTCGGCGACCTCGGCATAGCGGACGACCATCGCCTTCAGGGCGGCCAGGTCGGCGGCCTCGCCGACGGCACCGCGCAACTCGCCCGAGGGCCAGCGCACCGACACGTTCTTGGCCTTGCCGTCGGCCCAGCGCGGGTCGAGAAAGCGGCGCTCGTCGTCGGCGAGCGCGAAGGCGAGGTGCGGAAAGGCGAGCACGTGGCCGCTCTCGACGACGGCCTCGACGCCGCGCGTCGGCCCGCCTTCGGCCCAGACGGCGTCGGGATACTCGCGGACGATGTCGATGGCGGCGTGCATCGGTTGCGCGCTCAGCGGACGCGCAATCCAGGCACGGCGCCGGCGTGCGGCTCGAGCACGAACAGGCCGGGCTGCGACTTCTCGTCGGCGTGCGACGCGGCCAGCACCATGCCTTCGCTGAGGCCGAACTTCATCTTGCGCGGTGCCAGGTTGGCGACCACCACCGTCAGCTTGCCGACGAGCTGCTCGGGCGCATAGGCCGACTGGATGCCGCTGAAGACGGTGCGGTGGGCGGCCTCGCCGACGTCGAGCGTGAGCTTGAGCAACTTGGTCGAGCCCTCGACCTTCTCGCAGGCGACGATGCGTGCGATGCGCAGGTCGATCTTCGCGAAGTCGTCGATCGCGATGGTCGGTGCGATCGTCTCGCCGCCGGGTGCAGGCAGCGCGATCGGGTCGCTCGTGGCAACCGCGGCGGCGGCGGGCGATGCCTCGAACAAGGAGTCGAACTGCTTCGCGTCGACACGCTGCATCAGGTGCTGGTACTTGCCGATGGTGTGGCCTTCGGCGACGAGGTCGCGACCGATTTCGGGCCACGCCAGCGAGTCGACCTTCAGGAACTGGCGCGCCTGTTCGGTGAGCGCGGGCAGCACCGGCGCCAGATAGATGGAGAGCAGCCGGAAAGACTCGACGGCGCGCGAGCACACCGCCTGCAGGCGCGCCCGCTCGACTTCGCCGCCCTTGGCCAGCTTCCACGGCTCGTGGTGGTCGTAGTCGGCGTTGACCTTGTCGGCGAGCTCCATGATGCGGCGCACTGCCTTGCCGAATTCGCGCCCTTCGTAGAGAGCCGCGATCTCGGCCGCGGGCTCGCGCACCTCGGCGACGACCTGGCCGGGCTCGCCGGTCGAGTCGCCGAGCCGGCCGTCGAACTGCTTGGCCAGGAAGCCGGCGGCGCGGCTGGCGATGTTCACGTACTTGCCGACCAGGTCGCTGTTGACGCGGGCCACGAAGTCGTCGGGATTGAAGTCGATGTCCTCGACGTGGCCGTTGAGCTTGGCGGCGATGTAGTAGCGCAGCCACTCGGCGTTCATGCCGAGCTCGAGATAGCGCAGCGGCGAGATACCGGTGCCGCGGCTCTTGCTCATCTTCTCGCCGCTGACGGTGATGAAGCCGTGCACGAAGACGTGGTCGGGCACCTTGCGGCTGCTGAAATGCAGCATCGCCGGCCAGAACAGGGTGTGGAAGTAGGTGATGTCCTTGCCGATGAAATGAATCTGCTCGACCGTGGGGTCGGCCATGAATTCTTCGAACGAACGCAGCTCGCCCCGGCTCCTGGCGCCGCCCTTGTCGAACCAGTTCTTCAGCGACGCGAGGTAGCCGACCGGGGCATCGAGCCAGACGTAGAAATACTTGCCCGGCGCGTCCGGGATCTCGATGCCAAAGTAGGGCGCGTCGCGGCTGATGTCCCAGTCCGCGAGGCCGCCGTGGCCCTGCTCGTCGACCTTGAACCATTCACTGATCTTGTTCAGCACCTCGGGCTGCAGCCGGCCGCTTTCGTGCGTCCACTGCTTGAGAAAGTCGAGGCAGCGCTCCGACGAGAGCTTGAAGAAGTAGTGCTCGCTCGACTTCAGGATCGGCACCGCGCCGGTCAGCGTCGAGGTCGGGTTCTTCAGCGCCGTCGGCGCGTACACGGAGCCGCAGACCTCGCAGCTGTCGCCGAACTGGTTCTTGGCGCCGCACACCGGGCACTCGCCCTGGATGTAGCGGTCGGGCAGGAACATCGCCTTCACGGGGTCGAAGAACTGCTCCACGCTCTTGACGTCGATGAGGTCGTCTTTTCGGAGCGCGCAGTAGATCTCGCGGGCCAGGGCGTGGTTCTCGGCACCGTCGGTCGAGTGCCAGTTGTCGAACGAGATGTGGAAGCCGTCGAGGTATTGCTTGCGGCCGGCGGCGATCTCGGCCACGAACTGCTGCGGCGTCTTCCCGACCTTCTCGGCGGCGATCATGATCGGCGCGCCGTGGGCGTCGTCGGCGCAGACGAAGTGCACTTCGTGGCCCTGGCCGCGCTGAAAGCGGACCCAGATGTCGGCCTGGATGTACTCCATCATGTGGCCGATGTGGAACGGCGCATTCGCATAGGGAAGCGCCGTCGTGACGAAGAGCGTGCGCGGCATGGAGGATGGCTCGACCCGGAAAGAACAATGGGCTGATTTTAGAAGCCGCTCTGCCAGAATCCGTTTCGGATGAAACGAAGCATCGGTCCGGTCCTCATGGCGGGGACGGCATTGGCACTGGTCCTGCTGGCCGTCAACATGGCGTTCGCCGTCGTCAACGTGCGGCAGATGCGGCAGGCCACGGTCCGCGTCCAGCACAGCCACGACGTGCTGACGGCGCTGCAGAGCACGCTGTCGCTCGCCGGCGATGCCGAGACGGCACAGCACGGCTACGTCATCACCGGCCAAGCCGACTATCTGGGACCGTACCGCGATGCCGTGCGCGCCACCGGCCGCGCAGTCACCCGCCTCGAGACGTTGCTGCGCGACGAGCCCGAGGCCCTGGAAAGCCTCAAGGACGTTCGCCGCCGCGTCGACGCCCGTCTTGGCCAGCTCGACGCGGCGATCGCGAAGCGGCCGCGCAGCGAGTCGGCAACGCCGGAGGCGACCTTGCTCGGCGAGAGCCGGGCAGCCATGGAGGCCTTGCGCCGCGCCGGCGCCGCCCTGGAGGCCAGCGAGCGCGCGCGCCTGGCAATGCGCGAGCGTGACGAATCGGCAAGCTATCGCAACGCGCTCGCCGCCGGCTTTGTCACCGGCCTGGCGGCCCTGCTCGGCATCCTCGCTTTCGTGGTGTTGACGCAGCGTTCGCTGCTCGCGCGCAGCCGCTCCGAGGCGGCGCTCGCGGCCGAGACCGAGAAGCTGCGGATCACGCTCGGCAGCATCGCCGACGCCGTCATCACCACCGGCACCGAAGGCCGCATCACCGGCATGAACGCGGTCGCCGAAGCGCTTACCGGCTGGCGTCACGACGACGCCCTCGGGCAGGAGCTCGACACGGTCTTTCGCACCGTCGACGAGATGACCCGCCAGCCGATCAACAGCCCGGTGCAGCGCGTGGTGCAAGAGGGCGATGCGGTGTCGCTGGCCGACCGCACCCTGCTGCTCGCCAAGGACGGCGCCGAGCGGCCGATCGGCGACAGCGTCGCGCCGATCCGCACCGCCGAAGGCGTCGTCGCGGGCGTCGTGGTCGTCTTTCGCGACGTCTCCGGGCGCCGGCGCTCCGAGAAGGCGCTGCGCGAGGCCGAGGCCCGCTTGCGCCGCGTCGTCATGCAGATGGCGGTGCCGACGATGGCCTATGCCGACGACGGCTGCGTGCTGCTCGTCAACGACGCCTGGGTCAATGGCACGGGCTACAGCCGCGCCGAACTGGCGACTGTGACGGCCTGGACGCAGCGGGCCTATTCGCAACGGGCCGGGTTCATGCAGAAGCACATCGACTCCATGTTCTCGCTCACCGAACGCGTAGACAGCGGCGAGCGCGAGCTGACGGCGGCCAGCGGCGAAAAGCGCGTCTGGCACTTCTTCACTGCGCCGATCGGTCGCGACCCGGCCGGCCGGCGTGTTCTAGTGACCAACGCCATCGACGTCACCGAGCGCCGCGCCATCGAGGAGCGGTTGCGCGACAGCGATGCGCGGTTGCGCTTCGCGCTCGATGCCGCCGGCGTCGGCCAGTGGGAGTTCGACGCGCACGGAGTCAGCCTGTCGCGCAGCCTGCGCCACGACCGCTTGTTCGGCTACGACGAGCTCCAAGCCGACTGGTCGTTCGCGCGCTTCCTCGAGCATGTCGTGGCCGACGACCGGGCTCGCGTCGACACCGCCTTCCACGAGGCCATGGACCACGTCGGCGTGCTCGACGTCGAGTGCAGCATCCGTCGCCGCGACGGCGCCCTGCGCCACCTCTGGCTCCGCGCCAGCGCCCTCCGCGACGGCGACGGCGCTTCGCGCCTAATCGGACTGGTCGGCGACATGACGCGCGAGAAGGCGGCCGTCGAGGCGCTGAAGGAAGCCGGCCTCGGCGTCGTCGCCACGCCGCGCACGGTCACCGCCGCGGTGGCGGCGACCGGCCTGCGCATCCTCGTCGTCGAGGACAACGACGACAGCGCCGAGGCCATGTTGATGTTGCTCGAGCTCGCCGGCCACGAGCCGCACGTCGCCCGCAGCGGCACCGAGGCGCTCGCGCTCGCCGAATCGCTGCGACCGCAGGCCGTGCTGCTCGACATCGGCCTGCCCGACATGAACGGCTACGAGGTCTGCAGGCGATTGCGCGAACTGCAGTGGAGCGAGCGCCCGATCGTCATCGCCATCACCGGCTGGGTCCAGGAGCAGGACGCCGCCCGCTCGCGCCGGGCTGGATTCGATGGCCATCTCGTCAAGCCGGTCGGCCTGCAGGAGCTGGCCACGGCCTTGGCAGCGGCACGCTAGACTGGCCTGCAACGCTGCCTTCGGCATTGCGATAACGCTACCGCGCCTACGCGCCACCCCCGGAAATTCATGGCCGTCCACGAACCCGATCTGCTCCAGGCCTTGCGGGCCGTCGTCGACCCGCTCACCGAGCGCGACTTCGTCTCGACGAAGCAGCTTCGCAATTTGCGCATCGACGGCGGCAATGTCGCCTTCGACGTCGAGCTCGGCTATCCGGCCAGGTCGCAGTTCGACCTGCTGCGGCGGCGCCTGATCGAGGCGGCGCGCACCGTCGAAGGCGTTGCCAACGTCAGCGTCAACATCGGCTCGAAGATCGTTCCGCACGCGGTGCAGCGCGGCGTGCAGTTGCTGGCAAACGTGAAGAACATCGTCGCTGTCGCGTCCGGCAAGGGCGGCGTCGGCAAGAGCACGACGGCCGTCAACCTGGCCCTTGCGCTGGCCGCCGAGGGCGCCTCGGTCGGCCTGCTCGACGCCGATATCTACGGTCCGAGCCAGCCGATGATGATGGGCATCGAGGGCCGGCCCGACTCGGTCGACGGCAAGACCATGGAGCCGATGGAGAACTACGGCGTCCAGGTGATGTCGATCGGCTTCCTGGTCGAGCAGGACAACCCGATGATCTGGCGCGGCCCGATGGTCACGCAGGCGCTCGAGCAATTGCTTCGGCAGACCAACTGGCGCGACCTCGACTACCTGATCGTCGACATGCCGCCGGGCACCGGCGACATCCAGATCACACTCAGCCAGCGCGTGCCGCTGACCGGCGCCGTGATCGTGACGACGCCGCAGGACATCGCCCTGCTCGATGCCAAGAAGGGCATCAAGATGTTCGAGAAGGTCGGCGTGCCGATCCTCGGCATCGTCGAGAACATGGCGGTGCACGTGTGCGCGAACTGCGGCCACGTCGAGCACATCTTCGGCGAGGAAGGCGGCAAGCGGCTGGCCGCTGAATACAAGATGGATTACCTCGGTGCCCTGCCGCTCGACATGTCGATCCGCCTGCAAGCCGACAGCGGTCGGCCGAGCGTCGTCAGCGATCCCGAAGGCGCCATCGCGGTGCTGTACAAGCAGGTGGCGCGCCGCGTTGCCGTCAAGATTGCCTTGCAGGGCAAGGACTTCTCGGCGCGCTTTCCGACCATCAGCGTCTCGAAGGAGACCTGAGGCGTGAGCGATGCGCTGCCGCGCCCGTCGCTTCGGGTCGCTGTCGTGATGGAGCGCGAGACGGCGCCGAACCGCTTCGAGGACTGGCGCTTTCGCGTCGCCGAGGTCGTGCCCCACGAGGACGCCTTCGGTGGTCAGCCGCGCGTTCTGCGAGACGACGGTCGCCTTCGCCGGACGCTGCATCCCGACTTCACGCTCGAGCTTTTCGTCGACCAGGCCGACGGCTATTACCTCAATCTCAGCTCCGGTTCGCCGGTCTGGTTCGTGGTCTGGCGCATCGACGACGAAGACCCGTCGCGGGCCTGGCCGGAGACGGTGAGCCTGTC
>JAYTYH010000295.1:0-9709 GCA_043742485.1 Rhizobacter sp. | reverse complement strand
ATCAACGCCCGTCGCGCCAAGGGCAGGAAGCGTCTGGCCGTCTGACGGCGGCGAGCGACGACCGCATGCCGCAACGGCCCCCGTCCGGCGGGCCTCTGGCGCGTCTCGTCGAATCCGCAGAGTTCGAACGCGTCCTTCGGGTTCGCAGTCGAGCCACGACGCCGCACTTCGCCGTGCACCATTCGGCAGCCCCGGCCGAGCGGGTCGAAAACCCCCTGCCGATCGAGTTATCAACAACCTCGTGGGTAACTGGCGCACGACCTGTGGATGACTTGGCTACAGCCAGCCCGGCGGCACCTTGCCACTGGCTGGGCGCCGTCGTACCGAAACGCCATGCCCGCCGTGCCGTGACCCGGTCGCTGCTGAAGCGGCAGATCTATGCGGCCGCCGAGCGCCACCGGGCGAACCTGGCGCAAGGCATCTGGGTTGTCCGCCTTCGCGCTCCCTTCGATCGCAAGCAGTTTCCTAGCGCCGCGTCGATGGCGCTGAAGCTGTGCGCCCGCGGCGAGCTCGAGTCGCTGTTCCAGACCGCGACCGCGACCGCCACCACTACGGCATGCCCCTCCGCCGGGTCCCGATGACAGCGTTGCCGCAGCGCATCCTGATGGCCATCGTGCGCGGCTATCGGTTCTTCCTGAGCCCCTGGCTCGGCAGTTCGTGCCGGTTCGAGCCGACCTGCTCGGCCTATGCGCTGCAGGCGCTCGAGCGCCACGGTGCCGTGGCCGGCAGCGTTCTCGCGGCCGGTCGCGTCGGCCGCTGCCACCCGTGGTGCGCTGGCGGCCACGATCCGGTGCCGGCCGTGGCACCCCGCCTCTTCACCTCGCTGTGGCCGCGCTCTTGACCGTCGCGACCCTGGCGACGCCACATCTTTTCGACATCGCACCGCCATGACCGACATCCGCCGCACCCTCCTGTGGGGCATCTTCCTCGCGTCGCTGTTCTTCATCTGGGAGTCCTGGAACCGCCACAACGGCCAGCCCTCGATGTTCGGACCTCCCGTGGCCCGCGTCGCCGCGCCGGTTGCCGGCGCTGGCAACGCGTCGCCGCCGCTCGGCTCGGCCCTGCCCGGCACTGCGACAGCCGCGGCAGCGGCAGCGGGCCCTGTTCCGAGTGTCGCCGTGGCTGGCTCGGCGCCTGTCACGAGCGAGAAGATCGCCATCACCACCGACCTCGTCAGGGCTACTTTCGACACTAAGGGCGCCGATCTCGTCGGCCTGGTGCTGCTGCATCAGGAGGAGCACCCCGAGCGGCCCTGGTACACGTCGTTCTTGGCGATCTTCGGCAAGGAGGGGCCACCGCCGCCGCGGCAGAACGTCGTCCTGTTCGACGAGTCGCCGCAGCGCTACTACGTCGCGCAGACGGGCCTGTGGCCGTCGGCGTCGGGGCCGGGCGCGCTGCCCGAGCACCACACGCCGATGATGCTGGTATCGACCGAGCGTTCGCTCAATGACGGCGTCAACGAGCTGCAGGTGCGCTTCGAATCGCCCGAGACGGGCAAGGTCAGGCTGGTCAAGACCTTCACTTTCCGGCGCGGCGATTTTGCGATCGGCGTGCGCCACGAGATCGTCAACGCGTCGGGCGCCCCGATCAGCCCGCTGCTCTACCTGCAGTTGCTGCGCGATGGCAACCCGGCTCCCGGCGGCACCAGCTTCTATTCAACCTTCACCGGGCCGGCGATCTACACCGAGACCAACCACTACGAAAAGATCGCCTTCTCGGCGATCGAGAAGCGCGAGACGCCGGGCAAGGTGGTTCGCGAGGAGTCCCCGAGCGGCTGGGTCGCCATGGTCCAGCACTACTTCGTCTCGGCCTGGCTGGTCGACAAGTCGGCCGCGCCGGCGTCGCCGTGGGAGTTCTTCTCCGGCAAGGTCGACACCAACACCTACTCCGTCGGCATGCTGGTCCCGGTGGGCCAGATCGCGGCGGGCGCCACCAAGGTGATCGACGCCAAGCTCTTCGCCGGCCCCCAGGAAGAAAACAAGATCACGGCGTTGGCGCCGGGCCTCGAGCTCGTCAAGGACTACGGCATCTTCAAGGTCATCTCCGAGCCGCTGTTCTGGTTGCTCACGCAGCTGCACAAGCTGTTCGGCAACTGGGGCTGGTCGATCGTCGGCCTGGTCGTGCTGCTGAAGATCGCCTTCTACTGGCTCAACGCCAAGGCCTACGGATCGATGGCCAAGATGAAGGCCATCAACCCGAAGATCATGGACATGCGGGCGCGCCTGAAGGACAAGCCGCAGCAGATGCAGCAGGAGATGATGCGCATCTACCGCGAGGAAAAGGTCAACCCGCTCGGCGGTTGCTTGCCGATCTTCGTGCAGATGCCGTTCTTCATTGCGCTCTATTGGGTGCTGCTGTCGAGCGTCGAGATGAGGGGCGCGCCCTGGATCGGCTGGATCCACGACCTCTCCGCCAAAGATCCCTACTTCATCCTGCCGCTGCTCATGACCGGGACCAGCCTGTTGCAGACCTGGCTCAATCCGACGCCGCCCGATCCGGTCCAGGCCAAGATGATGTGGATCATGCCGCTCATCTTCTCGGTGATGTTCTTCGTCTTCCCCGCCGGCCTGGTGCTGTACTGGCTCACGAACAACATCCTCTCGATCGCGCAGCAGTACGTCATCAACAAGCGGCTGGGCGTGCTCGGCAAGTAGCGCGGCGCCAGCGATGCGGCCGGCGAGCTCCGACGACCCCATCGTCGCAATCGCGACGGCGAGTGGTCGCGGCGCGGTCGGCATCGTCCGGGTCTCGGGCGCACGCCTGATGCCGCTGGCCGAGGCTTTGTGCGGCCGGGCTCTGCAGCCGCGGCTGGCCACGTATCTGCCCTTCCTCGACGCGGCCGGAGCGGCCATTGATCACGGCCTCGCGATCTTCTTTCCGGCACCGCATTCGTACACCGGCGAAGACGTCCTCGAGCTGCAGGCGCACGGCGGCGCGGTTGTGCTCCAGCTGCTGCTGGCGCGCTGCCTGGAAGCATCACGCACCGCACTGGCGCCGCCGCTCCGGATCGCCCGCCCTGGCGAGTTCACTGAGCGCGCCTTCCTCAACGACAAGCTCGATCTTGCCCAGGCCGAAGCCGTCGCCGACCTCATCGACGCCAGCACCGAAGCGGCGGCCCGCTCGGCGGCGCGTTCGCTCGACGGCGCCTTCTCGAAGCAGATCGATGCGCTCTCGGCCGAGCTCGTCGAGCTGCGCCTGCTCGTCGAGGCGACGCTCGATTTTCCCGACGAGGAGATCGATTTCCTCGAGGCCGCCGACGCCCGTGGCCGGCTGGCGCGGGCGACCGCGAGCGTCGATGCCGTGCTGGCGCGGGCGCGCCAGGGCGCACTGCTGCGCGACGGCATGCGCGTTGTCCTCGCCGGCCAGCCGAACGTGGGCAAGAGCTCATTGCTCAACGCCCTCGCCGGTGCCGAGCTCGCCATCGTCACGGCGACACCGGGGACGACGCGCGACAAGGTCGGGCAGACGATCCAGATCGAGGGCGTGCCGCTCCACGTCGTCGATACCGCCGGCCTGCGCGACGCCGGCGAGGAGGTCGAGCGTATCGGCGTCGAGCGCAGCTGGGCAGAGATTGCCGGCGCCGACGCGCTCGTCTTCCTGCATGACCTCACCCGCCTGGGCGAGGCGGCGTACGACGAAGCCGAGCGTGCCATCGCCGCACGGTTGCCGGTGCGGTTCGAGGCCGACGGCCGCGTGCTCCACGTCTACAACAAGGTCGACGCCATAGCCGGCGATCCGCCCGGTGTCGCCCTGGACACAGCTTCGAAGGGCGAAGCCTTGGAGATCTCGGCCGTCACCGGCGCCGGCCTCGACGCCCTGCGTCGGCGGCTGCTCGCTCTTGCAGGCTGGCAAGCCGCGCCCGAAGGGCTCTTCATCGCCCGCGCCCGCCATGTCGATGCGCTGCAGCGAACGCGGGCTCACCTCGAGATCGCGGCCCGCCATGCCGAGGCCGGCAACGCCACGCTCGAGCTTTTCGCCGAGGAGCTCCGCCTCGGTCACGATGCCCTCGCCGAGATCACCGGCACGTTCACGCCCGACGACCTGCTCGGCGCCATCTTCGGGCGCTTCTGCATCGGCAAGTGACGATCGGCGCCACGCGCGCCGCACGTCACCCCGAGCGAAGCGAAGAATTTGTTCACACCGCACCGGTGTCCTTCGCATCGCTCAAGATGACGGTGACGCTGCCGTCCTTCACGAGCACTACCCGCTGGGCGCCGGAGATCGTCTCCGGCCGGTGGGCGATGACGAGGCGGGTCAGCTGCATCTGCGCCAGGGCGCCGGTGACGGCGCGTTCGTTGCCGATGTCGAGGTCGCTGGTCGCTTCGTCGAGCGCCAGCACCTTCGGCTGCTTGTAGAGCGCGCGCGCCAGCAGCAGCCGCTGCTTCTGGCCGCCCGAGAGCCCGGAGCCGAGGTCGCCAACGAGCGTCTGGTAGCCCATCGGCATGCGCACGATGTCATCGTGCACCTGCGCCAGGCGCGCGCATGCGGCGGCGCGTTCGAGGTCGGGGTGCGAGTCGAAGAAGGTGATGTTGTCGCCGAGGCTGCCCGTCAGCAGCACGTCTTCCTGCATCACCGTGCCGAGCTGGCGCCGCACGTTGGCGATGCCGAGCTGGCGCACCTGAATGCCGCCGTACAGCACCTCGCCTTCGCTGGGCGGCAGCAGGCCGAGCAGGATCTTCAGCAGCGTCGTCTTGCCGCAGCCCGACGCGCCCGTCACGGCGACGCTCTCGCCGGCCGGCAGCACGAAGTCGGCATTGCGCAGGATCCAGGGCTCGCCTTCGCTGTAGCGGAAGCTGACGTTGCGCAACTCGAGCGATGGCGAGAGGTGGCCGAGGTCGCTGGCCGCCACATGCGCGTCGAGGCCGCTCGCCTGCGGATGGTCGCGCTCGACCGGCGTGAGCGCGATGTCGGCCAGCCGCTCGGCATGCAGGCTGAGCATGCGCAGGTCGACGCCGTTGTTGATGAGTGCGGCGACGCGGGTCGTGAACTGCGTCTTGTAGGCGATGAACGCGAACAGCATGCCGATCGTGAACATCGTCGACTGGCCGCTCTGCCCGGCCATCACCATGCGCGCGCCGAGCCCGAAGACAAGGAGGTTCTCGAGGCCGAAGATGAAGGTGTTGCCGGTCGTGAAGGCGATGTTCATCTTCGCCGTGCGCACGTCTCGGTTCTGGACGTCGACGAGCAGGTTCTGCCAGCGCGCTCGGCGGTCTTCCTCGCGGCCGAACAGCTTGAGCGGTGTCATCGCGCGCAGCGTCTCGAGGAAGTGGGTGTTCTCCTTGGCGGCGACGACGAGTCGCTCGGCGGCGGCATTGCGGAACGGCCGGTACGAGAGCCAGCGCAGCAGCCCGTAGACGGCGACGGCAGCGATCGTCACCAGGCTCAACTGCGGCGCGTAGATCAACATCATGATCAGCGCCGCGACGGCCATGATGCCGTCGATCACGGCCTCGATCACGGTCGTCGTCAGCGTCTTCTGGATCGCCTTCACGGAGCCGAAGCGCGACACCACGTCGCCGAGATGACGGCGTTCGAAGAAGTCGACCGGCAGGCGCACGAGATGCGCGAACATGTTGCCGGCCCATTGCAGGCTGAGCGTCATACCGAGCACCATCACCATCCAGCTGCGCGCCAGGCCGATCGCGGTCTGCGTCAACAGCAGCAGGGCGAAGCCGATCACGAGCACGGTGAGGAGGTCGCGGTCGCCCGAGGTGATAACTTCGTCGACCACGATCTGGGTGAACAGCGGCGCCACCAGCGCGAACAGTTCGAGCACCGCGGCAACGACGAAGATCTGCGCCAGCGAGCGCTTCAGGCCACGCACCTTGCCCGTGAGCTGGCCGAGTTGCAGGCGCGGGCTGACCTGGCGCGGCTGGAAGTCGGCCTTCGGCGTGAGTTCGAGGGCGACGCCGGTGAAGTGGCGCGAAACCTGCGCCAGCGTCAGGCGGCGCTCGCCCACGGCCGGGTCGTAGACGACGACATGGCGCTTGCCCGCGCTCTTCAAGACAACGAAGTGATTGAGGTCCCAGTGCAGGATGCACGGCACATTCAACTGATCGAGCTCGCCGAGCTCGAGCCGAAGCGGCCGCGAGTTGAAGCCGAGCTCCGCCGCCTGGCCGACGACCTGCTGCAGCGTCGCACCCTTCAGCGAGCTCGGGAAACGCCGGCGCAGGTCGGCGAGGTCGATGCCCAGGCCGTGCGCAGCGCAGATCATGGCCAGGCAGGCGAGCGCGCACTCGGTGCCTTCGGACTGCAGGATCGGCCGCATCATGGCCGCGCTCTTGCGACGCCGGCGAAGCGGCTCATTGCGACGGGCTCGCCAGCGACTTCGCCAGGCCCGATGCGGCGAGCACCGGCTCGAGCATCCACTCCCAGACGCGGCGGCGTTCCTGCACGACGTCGGCCTCGAGCGTCATGCCGGCCTTGAGCGGCTGCACCTCGCCGTAGGTGCGGATGCCCTGCGCCTCGAGCTCGACGGTGACGCGGTACATCGGCTCGTTGCTCTGTGCCGCCGCCATCAGCGCCTGGCCCTGGCCGGCCGGCAGGTCCTGGCTGTTGATGGGCGTGCGGCTCACCGACGCGATCCGGCCCTTGGCCATGCCGAACTTCTGATACGGATAGGCCGCGTAGCGAACCCAGACGGTCTGGCCGCGGCGAACGAATCCGGCGGTGCGACTGGGCGCGAACAACTGCGCTTCGAGCGGGCTCGGCGTGCCGTCTTTCGCGTTCGGGATCAGCGAAGCGAGCGTCTGGCCCGGTTGCACCATCTGGCCGCGGTTGATGGTCAGCGCCGTCACCATGCCGGCCTGCGGCGCCGTCACCACGACCTCGCGTTTCGAGTCGTTCTCGGTGCCTTCCTGGCTCAGGCTGGCCAGGCTGCGATCGAGCTGCGCGAACTGCGTCTGCAAGGCGCTGGCGTTGGCCTGCTGCTCGGCACGCAAGGCTTGGGCGTCGCGGCGCACGCCGGTCAGGCTGCGCTGGGCACCGGTCTCGCGGGTCTTGAGCTCGAGCAGCTCGTCCTGTTTCTGCTGGGCCTGGATCTCGGCGACATAGCCGCTTTTGGCGAGCTCGTTGTAGCGCTCGACGGTCTTCTTCGAGAGCGCCAGGCGGCGGTCGATGCTGTCGAGCTCGCCCTCGGCCTGGCGCGTCTCGGCCTCGAGACTGCGCAGTCGGTCGGCGGTCGCCTGTTGGCGTTGCCTCGACTGCACTTCGGCGAGCGCACGCTCGGTCTGCAGTGCCGTCCGGCGCTGCGTCATGCTCTGCGCGATCAGCGCCGCCGCCTCGCCCTGGGCGGTGGCGCGGTCGGTGCCGACCACCATCACCGCCTGGCCGGCGCTGACGGCGTCGCCTTCCTTGACGCGGACATCGAGCACGGTGCCGGCTTGCGGCGCCGACAGGTTCAGAGTCCCGTAGGCCGGCATGAGCAGCCCGGCGAGCCGCTCCTTGCGCGTGATCTCGCCCCAGAGAGCGTAGGCGACGAGGGCGGCAGCGAGCACGACGGTGACCGCGGTGACGACGGCGAAGCTCGGATTGCGGCCGATTCGGATCGTGCCCAGTGAACGGCTCCGCTGCGCTTCGAGCACTTCGTCGCGAAAGAGACCTGCCACCTGTGTTTCCCTCACCGCCCGCGCGGGCCTTCGCTTTGCGGCGCGAGATTACACCGCGGCCGATGAAAGGAGACATTCGCCACGCCTGTGGCGGTCCGGGCTCCTGGCCGGCGCCGGATAATTGTGTTCAGGTTCGAGCTGGTGCCGCGATTCCGCGTGGTGGCGGTCACGCAAAAGGGTTGGAATGGAAATCGACGAGCTGGTCAAGGCCATTCAAACGCTCAACGCAGAAGACGCCTTCCGCGCCCGCTTGAGCTTCGACAACTGGCGCACCATCGCGCCCTACCTGGCGCGCTACGAGATCCGTACCGGCGACCTGCTCATCAAGCAGGGCGACGCCGACCGATCGATGTACTTCATCGCCCAGGGCAGCATGCAGATCTACATGACGGGCGGCGCGCCCGGCGCCAACCGCGTCGCCATCCTGCGCGCCGGCGCGGTGGTCGGCGAGCCGGGTCTGTTCGGCGACACGCCGCGCATGGCCAACGTCGAGGCCATGACACCGTGCGTCGTCTGGGCCCTGCGCGGGCCGCGCATGGAAGAGCTGGCGCAGCGTTCGCCGGCACTCGCGCTCGAGCTGCTGCGTGCCGCCGGCGCCGTGATGGCGACCCGCATGCGGGCGACCCTGTCGAGGCAGGTGCCGCTGACCTGACGAGGCGGGTCTCTCAGCTCGGCGACAGCAGCTTTTCTTCCGCGATCGCCAGCGGCTCGGGCAGGCCAGACAGCACCAGCGTGTCGCCGGCGCCCAGTACCTGCGCATCGTCGGGCGGCTGCACCGCGCCGGCGGCGCGCCGCAACGACACCACCGTGACGCCCAGCGCCGGCAGCGCCTGTTCGCCGAGCGTGCGCCCGGCGCGCGGGCTCGTCGCCGGCAGGGTGACGCTGAGCAGGCGTGCCTGGTCGAGCGCCAGGGCGGTGTCGTCGTCGGCGCCCTTGAAGTAGCCGCGCAGCAAGCCGTAGCGCGCGTCGCGCTGGGCCTGCACGACGCGCAGCACGCGCCGGATCGGCACGCCGACGAGCGCCAGCGCATGGCTGGCCAGCATGAGCGAGCCTTCGATGGCTTCGGGCACGACCTCGGTGGCACCGGCCGCGCGCAGGCGCTCCATGTTGGCGTCGTCGATGGTGCGCACGACCACCGGCACGCTCGCCGTGTGGGTCTTGACGAGGTGCAGGATCTTCAGCGCCGAAGGCGTGTCGTGGTAACTCACGACAACGGCGCTGGCGCGCGCCAGGCCCGCCGCCATCAGGCTCTGCAGCCGGGCCGCGTCGCCGAACACCACGCTCTGGCCGGCGGCCTGTGCCTGACGCACGCGGTCGGGGTCGAGGTCGAGCGCGATGTAGGCGATCTTCTCGGCCTCGAGCAGCCGCGCCAGGTTCTGGCCGCTGCGGCCGAAGCCGCAGATGATGATGTGCCGCTCGGCATTGATCGAGCGCTTGGCGATCGACGTCATGGCCACTGACTGCAGCAGCCAGTCGTTGGCCGACAGGCGCATGACGATGCGGTTGGCGAACATGAAGATGAACGGCGTGGCCAGCATCGACAGCACCATGCTTGCCAGTATCGGGCTCTGCAGCGGCGGCGGAATCAGGTTGCGTTCGGTGGCCAGGCCGAGCAGCACGAAGCCGAACTCGCCGGCCTGCGCCAGGTAGAGGCCGGTGCGCAGGGCCGTGCCCTGAGCCGCTCCGAAGAAGCGGGCCAGCGCCGTGACCAGTGCAAACTTGAAGAGCACCGGGAACAGCGTCAGCGCGATCACGAGCGGCGCGTTGCCGAGCACTGCACTGGCGTCGAGGCGCATGCCGACGGTGATGAAGAAGAGGCCGAGCAACACGTCGTGGAAGGGCCGGATGTCGGTCTCGACCTGGTGCTTGAACTCGGTCTCCGCGATCAGCATGCCGGCCACGAAAGCGCCGAGCGCCAGCGACAGGCCGGCGTGCTCGGTGAGCCAGGCCAGGCCGAGGGTGACGAGCAGCAGGTTGAGGACAAAGAGCTCGTCGCTTTTTCGTCGCACGACGAGCGTGAGCCACCAGCGCATGGCAGCGCGGCCGCCGACGAAGAGAACGGTGAGGAGCACGGTCGCCTTCAGCGCCGCGATGCCGAGCGC
>JAYTYH010000294.1:0-12594 GCA_043742485.1 Rhizobacter sp. | reverse complement strand
CCTCGTCGGCATTGCGCTGCGCGTCCGCGGTTTCGTGCTGAGCGCGGCGCTGCTGATCGGCCGAGTAGACGCCGACGCCAACGGTCACGGCGGCCAGGGCGATGAACCCGAAGCTCATTGCAGCGCCCGCACGCGGCGGCTCATGAGCTGGTCGGCCTTCTCGACGATCGAATCCTCGATCACGTGGGCGTCGGTGCTGCCGGTGTGGTTCGGGTGCACCGTGAACCAAGTCGTGTCTTCGTGCGCCAAGACGACCCGCGGCCCGGGCACCGTGCGCACCATGTGGGCACCGGTGAACCGCTCGCGGCCGGCGCTGACGGTCCAGCTCACGATGTCGCCGACGACGAACGCAAAGCCGGGGATCTTGTGCACCGCGCCCACCGCGAGCACGCCGGCCGGGATGACAACAGCGCGGCCGAGCATGTCGCCGTGCACGAAGTTCTGCGTGCCGATGTCGTCGATGCGCTTCTCGACCGGGAAGTCGAGCATCTCTTCGGCCAGCGCCTCGATGTCGGCCAGCGTCGGCCATTCGGGCAGCAGCGTCAGCGCGAACTGCTCGAGCGGCGCCAGCGCCAGGTGTTCGCGAGCGTGGTGCAGCACTGAGTCAGGCCGAAGCGCGATCGGCGCTGAAGCAGAGGTAGCCGTCGCTGCAGAGCACCGGGTTGATCGGCTTGGCAATGTTGCCGGCGGCGATGTTGGCCAGGAACTGCGTCGAGCTCATGGGCCGAACGTCGTCGCCGATCAGCTTGGCCGACTTGACAGCGGAGTCAGCCGTCGGCGGCAGCAGTTGGCCACGCTCGACCAGCGCCTGCAGCATGACGCGCATCTGCGTGTTGTCCTGCTCGAGCTTGGCCATCCGTGCGGCGTCGCTGTCGTCGGCGCGCGCGGGCTCTGCATCGGGCAGCGGCGGCAGCGGCGGGAGTTCGGGGAGTGCGCCCGGGGTGTGAACTTTGCGGGACGAAACCATGCGTCTCTCCGAGTGACGGAGACGGCATGGTCGTGGTGCTATGCGGGCGCGTTCAAGCCCGCGAAGAGAACACCGGACGCGCCATCGGCACGAACACGCGCGACTTGCCGGTGAGCTGGCACCAGCGCAGGATCAGCATTTCCCCTTGGGCATGCTTCGGCTCGGTGCCGTCGACCCAGTTGCGGACCATGATCCGGTCGACGCCGAGTTTCTTCGCGATGGCGCGTGTGCCGAGCGGAATGCGCATGGTCACGCCGTGCGTGCCGGCCTGGTCTTCGCCGAGCAGATGCTGCATGTCGCCGATCATCTGACCCCAGTCGATGACGGCGATCAATGCCGGTCCCCTGCCTCGACGAGCGAGTAGCCGCCGCCCATCTCGAGGTTCAAGACCCGCAGCGCCGTGTCGCGGCCGGCCTTGTATTCGGCGATCTCGGCCGGCTTGAGCTTGCCCGGACCCCTCGCGGGCGGCATCCGCGGTGCCCACTCGAGGTCGAGCTCGACGACGCCGCGGCGCCGAGGCACCGTCATGCGCACGACGTAGTGGCGGCCGACGAGCCAGATGGCCACGTAGGGCTCGGCTGCCGGCATCACGGCAGGCAGCACCTGCCCCGAGCCCTTGCATGCGCGGCAGAGGGGCAGCAGCTGGCCCTGCGGCGCCTCGCCCTGGCCGTCGCCGACTCCGGTGCCTTGGCAGGCGATGCAGCTCATCATTCGGCTGTGCTCCATTCCTTGCGCCAAGGAATTGCGTCGAGACTCCCGCCCCTTGCAACCGGTGCCGAGGCGGCTCTTTGTTGAAGCTCGGCCACCCTTGTCGCAGTTGCCTCGTACCTGGCCGACTGCCGCAACCAATGCGTGACGGCGGTTAGTGACACGGCGTAGCTCAGTGCAATCGCTGTCTTCGTTTCTCCGGCAGCTCGGCGCTTCGCGACCGCCTGCATGCGCTCAATGTTCTCGGGTCGAGGCCTAGCGTTGTGTAGCCGATAACATTCGACTGAGCAGCATCCAGTCGTGCCTTTGGTCGGCTTGATCGCGATGGCTGCCCCGCACAGGGAGCACGAGGTAATGCGCCTGTTCCGTTTCACCAACCCGGCGCAGGTTGTGGAGCAGAACCGTCTAGCCGCGGGCTTGAACCGAAGCAAGGCCGTCCGCCTTGAAAACGTGCAGTCGCAGTAATCGCAAACGACTAGCGAAAACTGAGTGCCCAGGGGTGTCAGATTTGATTGCTCAAAAGCTAACCCCTTAGCCGGCGGGATCTGCGTCCTGGTCATCAGAACGCCTCTTCCGGTTCGCGGAACAACGCCGCCGGTTGCACGTCGAGCTTCTGGCCGAGCTGGTGCGCCGCGGTGACGGCAACGCCGAGCGCTGCCCATGCGTGCGATCGAACGCCGTATGTCGGCCCGGGTCTGGCCTTCGTGCCCTGCTCCCCGAGCAGGTCGAGCAGCGCCTGCCGGATGTTCGGATCCTTCGCGCGCTGCGACTGGCAGAGGTGCTGCTTCACCTCGTGGCGCATGACGAAGCGCACGGCCTCGGGCTCGCGCCAGGCCTGCTGGAACCTGCCGATCCAGCGCACGGTCGTGAAGGTCGAGGCACCGACCGCCATACCCATGTTCGCGATCATCTCGACGGCGAGCACGTCGGCGCCCTGCCCGGCCTGCACCCAGCGCAGCAGGTCGTGGTTGTCGCTCACGCCGGAGTTGGCGACGCGCGACCCCTCGAGCAGCGCCCAGCCGCTCTCGGTCGTGCCGGGGTCGATGGCGAAGATCATGGCCGCCACCCGAACACGCTGCCGTCGATCCGGGCATGCGCCTCGTGCCGTCGAATGCGGCAGGCATGCGTGACCGACATGCCGTGCTTCGCCGCCAGTGCCACGCTGCTCTCGCTGCTGCTGCGAATCTCCTCGACGACCTCGGGCGTGACCTTCGAGCGGCGCCGCTTCGACGCCGCGATGCGCGCCTTCGTCGCCGAGGTCTTCGGCACGCCGAGCATGAACGCCATCTGCGTCGAGCGCGTGCCGGGTTGGCGGTGCTCGGGCGCCACGCAGAGCTGCGAGCGGCAGGTCCGGTGCCACACCACGCCTGGCGCCGGTGTCTCGCCGGTCGTGAGCACGCAGATCGCCACGCCGGCCCCGACGGTGCGGTCGAGCTCCGGCAGCCGCATGCTCGGCGTCGCGTGCGCCATGGCACCGCGCCAGAGCCAGCAGCCGGTGATGTCGTCGACGAAGCAGCGGTCGCGGATGTCGTCGAGGGTGCGGATGCCGCTCATGCCGTCGGCTCCTGAAAACGCGCGCGCGACGCGATGGCAGCGCGCCACATCGTCCGCTGCACCGACGACAACCTCTCTCCGCTCTCTTCCCTCGCCTTGAGCGCGTAGGCCCATGCCTTCGGATCCTGCACGGTTTTTGTGAACATCGACCGCATCGCCTTGAGCGCCTCGAGCTTGTCGTCCTTAGACCATCGGCCCTCTGGTGGCCTACCCATCGAGCAGTAGTCGTCGTAGCAGCCTTGGCACATCGCGCCGAGGTGCCCGAGCGTCGCCTTCGGCGTGGATTGCTGGCACCGCTGGCACGGTGCGCGGTCGGTTGCCGGTGCTGACCGGCCGTCGTCAGAGTCGAAATCTCGCCGCATCACGCAGCCTCCTCGTGGTACTTGCCTTCGATGACCTTGGCCCAATTCATCGGCTCCACGAGCCATGCGAGCTCGCACTGGAACGGCGCGCGGCCGTCTGCGGACTTCGACTTTCCGGTCAGGAACCGGGAGCGGCCGACGTAGCCGAAGAGCTTCCGCATGAACGCGATTCCGTCGGCTTCGGACTCCCATCGCTTCTCGGCCGCCGTCTCACGCCATCGAGCTCGCAGGTGGTCGGCGCGGCTGCCTCGCCACAGGGCGGGCTTGTGCTGCGGCATGGCCGGCAACACCTCGGCCCAGAGAGCGAGAACCGCTGCGTGCGGGCAGTCGGGGGCCTTCGGTTTGCCCGGCACGATGGCGAGCGCTTCGGCTTGCCGAGCGGGACCAACCGGTAGGTTGGTTGTCTCTTCTTGGTGTCTGGAGACTGGAGACTGGAGAGCATTGCCAACGCTATGCGTTCGCATTGCGTCCGGTGATGCGTTCGCATATGCGTTCGCATTGCGTTCGGTATGCGACCAGCGTGCTTCTGCTGATGCCTTCGCTTTGCGTTGCTTGTCCTGAAACCGTGCGATCTCTTCGTCGGCGCGCTTCTGGCAATAGTGCCCACCGACCAGACTGAAGAACTCCCCGAGCACCGCGTCGACGGCTCGGCGTTGGGCCGGTGTGCCAGCCCTGGCGAGCCGGTACTGCTGGCCCTCTGGGATGCCGCGCTCGTGGTGGTAATAGGCCCGGAGCAGGCGCGTGTACGCCATATCCTCGTCCCATGAGAGGTGGCCGGTGGCGGCCGCGTAGTCGCCGAGGTGGTGCTCGTAGTAGTTCACGCGGCGACCTCCCATCGCAGCTTGTCCTGATGCGGCGCGGTGTCGACGCGCGGCCGCGACAGGCACGACCAGCTGCGACCCTTAACTTGAGCGACGACGCGCAGGCCAGCAGCACGCAACGAAGCGCCCGGCTCCGTGGCCAGCGTGTACGTGATGAGCCGTCGGTAGCCGAGCGCCCTTGCGGCTCGCCAGGCGGCGCCGTAGAGCATCGAACACGCATTCGGGGTGCCGTCGGTGCAGCAGCGCAGCACCTCGGCCGTGTAGCCGTCGTCGTTGCCGCGGGCGATCGGACGGCCGACGATGGCCACGCCAATGATGTCGATGGCTTCAAGCGACGGCAGATCCTTCGCGACGGCGACGCAGCAAATGCAGCCGCGCGTCGGCGGGCTATGACGGTGGTGCTGCTCAACGAAGGCGTTCGCCTCTCGCAGCGAGATCGGCGTGAGCTCGAGCGTCACGCGGGTGGCGAGCACCTGGCGGCAGTCGCCCTGAAGAATGCGCACGCTCATGCCAGCCCTCCCGGTTCCGTCTCGATCCACCCGTTCACCTCCTGCCAGACGCGCAGCGGGATCTCGTGCGCGACCACGCCCTCGAAGGGCATGCGCAGGTTGAAGATGGGCAGCGGTTCGGAGCGCGGCTGGCGCTGGTCGTCGACGACGAAGGGCGTCACGCGGCGACCCTTTCCTCAATCGCCGGCTTGAACACCGAGCCGATGTAGCGCGAGAGGGGCAGCGGAATCTTTGCGATCTGCGCCGATGCTTGCTTCCTCGCGTGGCTCTTGCTGCCGTGGCGCGCGGCGCCGTCCTGAAACCATGCGTCGCCCTTGCCGTTCTCGCGTTGCCCGGAGATTCCCGCCTGCTTGATGCCGGCCATCAGCATGTCGCGCGCGTTCTGGCTCTTGCCGCTAAGCCCTTCGGTCCAGCCGCCGAGGCCGCAGAAGAGATCGATCGCGAGCGGCTTCATGCGTCACACCCCGGCCCGACTTCACCCGGCGCTCCTGCCTTCGTGAACCGCTGCCAGTGGATCCAGCCCTGCTTCGAGCAGTGAAAACCCCATTCCCGATAGCGCGGCCCGGTCACGAACAGCGTCCAGCACGGCGCCTCGATCTCGATGCGGTGTGCCAGGCGCCCGGTCCAGCGGAAGCGCCAGTCGCCGGCGCGCAGCGTCGCGTGGTGCTCGATGCCGCCCTGTTCGATCGTGTGCTCGACGTAGCAGCCGCGCAGCAGCACCGACAGGCTGGCCCACGGGTGATCGTGCAGCGCCCGGTCGTCGTCGCTGCGCAGGAAGCAGTGCAGGTAGACGTTGAACACCGGGTTGCGCGGGATCAGCCACCAGCGCAGCAGATAGGGCCGCTCCTGGCCGCCGATGACGACGTTCGGTGCACGCCGAAACGCCCGATCGATGAGGCGGTCGGGCAGGCTCATAGATCGCCCGCCTGCGTGTCGCCCAGCTCCATCAGCTCGCGCTCGTCGGCGCGGATGCGGGCTTTAAGCAGCGCCCGCTTCTCTTGGGCGCTGATCGTCATTTCGTCCCGGTTGACGATGCGGAAGTCGTGCGCGGCGAGCACCTGCAGCATGCGCTCGACGTGGTCGCGCTTGTATTCCGAGAGCGTTGATTCGCTGACGCCGAGCCGGCTGGCCGCTTCCTTGTTGCTGATGCCGCTCGGACTCAAGAAAACGGAGTGCGATCGCAGGGCGATGTTGCGCAGCGCTTGATCGTCGATCTTCCAAGGGCCGGCCATGGAGCTACGCCCTTACCGATTCGGAACGATTCGGTGACACGAATTTCCCGACGCTCGCGTTCGGCCTGCTTCGGGTTTGCCCGATGCACAGTGCTGCCATGGATCAGCCCTCGACCGCTATCGCCACCCGCGCCGCCTCGATGTGCGGCACGAACTTACGCACCGTCTCGAGGCCGGGATTTCCGGTTTCGCCTTGGCGAACCTTCCATAGCGTCGTGAACGGCACGCCGGAGAGCTTCGAGAGCTCGTGCATCTGCGCGTGGCCGAGCGTCTCTAGGGCCGACTTGACATCGGCAACTGCTGGGATTTCTGCATTCATGGGCTCCGACTCTACCGAATTCGGTGGCCAAATGCAACCGCATACGGTAGGAAAATACAATTACCGTATTCCGATGAAGGAAGACCCGAAGCGCGTGCTTTGGCAGAACGTCCTCGCGCTGATGCATCGCGAGTTCGGGAAGGTGAACGTCACGCAGTTCGCGGCGTGGGCGAAGATCGGCGTCGGAAGCGTCCTTCGGATGCGCGAGCAGCAAACCAGCGTCGGGCTCGACATCGTCGAGAAGATTGCGAAGAAAGCCGGCGTCGAACCGTGGATGCTTCTAGTGCCTGGCCTTGACACTGGCAATCCGCCGATGCTGGCCAAGGACGCCGAAGGCATCCGAGTGCTCGTCAGCAACATCAACAAGTCGCAGGAAGCGCTTTCCGGTCTGCTGCGTGTCGGCGGCAACACCGAGCAGGGCGGCCTTGACGAGCTGCCGCCGAACGTGCGGGCGCTACCCGATCCGCACCCTCCCCGCCCGAAGTCGTCCGGCATCGCCGGCCTGAAGGGCGCCAGCGCGCCGCGGCGGCTTCCTGCTCGTGCACCGAAACGAGAGAAGGGAGACTGAAATGCCCACGCTCACGAAAGACAACATCAGCCGCGACTTGGTCGATGCCGGGCGGCAGATCAACGAAGCGATCCAGTCGGGCAACGTGTCCGGCATGATCTTCGGCTGCCACCTCAAGGGCCGGCGCTACATCGTCAACGTCGCCGGCTCGCTCGCTCGCGACCCGACGCTGGCGCGCGGCATCGCGGCCGCCCTCGACGACGAGCTCGCACGCATGGTGCAGGGCAAGATGGATTCGGAAACGACACTGTGACAGCGCTCCGCGACCTGCTGATCCCGGTCTATGTCGTCGGCGACCTGGTGACGTGGGTCGTGCTCGTGGTGCAAGACTGGCGACACATCAGCGGCTGGCGCTTTCTGCTGAGCGCGCTTGTGTTCGACCTGATCCTCGCCCAGATCTGGCCGCTCTACTGGCTGATCCTGCGCCCGCTCATGGGCAGCTAGTCGGCTTTCCCGCAGACCTTTCGCTCCCAGCGATCCTTCGCCTTGCCGTCGCCGACGGTCTGCCACTGCATGTTTCGAGGGTGATCCTCGCCGCCGCACGCCAGCGGCCAGATGTGGTCGATGACGTAGCCAGGGCAGGCGCCACGCTTCGCCTCGGCCGCCGGGCACGGGTGCTCGCGCCGGAATTCACGCTTCGCTGACGACGACCGCGGCAGCCCGGCCGCGGATGTCACGACGAGCAGCAGGCAAAGCACCGCCGGAAATCGCATGCGCGCAGTGTGCCGCGTGCTACCTACCGTATGCGGTTGACATGTTCTACCGCATCCGGTAGAGTCGCTCTTATCGGATCAACGAAGGGAGCGCGAAATGCAAGTCGGTCAGCACATCATCTACAAGGGCGACGTGGCGAACCTGCCCGGGTCGGGCATCGTGGTCGCGTTGCGAGAAGTCGGTCCGTGCTACTCCGTCAGCGCCTTAAGCGGCAACATGACCGCCCTGCCTCGGGAAGCCTACGACGTGCGGCTTGTCGATGGCCGCAGCTTCAACGCCGTCAACGCCGGCAACATCGGCGGCGAGTTCGCCAACAAGTCGAACCGTTTCATGTGGGGCGATGCCGCCACGCAGAGCGCCGCGCAAGTCGCCGCGTTCAATGAGGCATGGGCCGATGTCGTCATCGAGCAGGAATCGAAGAAGGCTGCGAACGGCGCGATCCAAGTCGCGCAAGACAGCGCGAAGTGCGCCGGTCTTTCGGTCAAGTTCCAGAAGTATTACGTCGCCGGCAACGGCGCGAAGGCGAAGGTCTGGTACTCGCTCGACAACCGGATCGACGGCAGGAAATGCGTCACGATCTACGCGAAAGACTACGACCGCGCGCTGTCGGTGGTGTTCAGCGGAGCCGGCTACACGAACAACACGGACACCCAGACGGACTATTTCGACAAGGGCAAGGTCGTGCTGTTCGAAGGAAACCCGCTGTACGCCGCAGCGCGTGCCCGAGCTGAGTCGAAGGTGGCGGCTTGAATCCCGCCATGATCGCAGCGCCTACCGTTGCGCAGGCAAGAGACGACGGCTACACCGGTTGGCTTGTGATTCGCCCGTCTCAGCACGGTGAAGAACCTAAGGTTCTTGCGGGTGATTTCATCGACGCTGTCGAAGCGCAAGAGTGGATTGACACTCTCTCTGCTGATGACGCTGCTTACCTGCCATACGTGGAGGTCGCATGAATGCCGCCACCATGATCGTCAGCCGGTCTTGGCCCGATCGCCGCCAAGTCGCCGAACGCCGCGTCGATGTCGACCTGAGCTACAACGGCGTCGAGCGCCGGCAGCCCACGGCCGCGCAGATCGCCGAGAGTGAGCGCCGCGCCGAAGGCCGCTTCGCCGCTGAGCCCATCCGTCACACCGCACACGGCGGCCTCGATAGGTTCGGTCCGCTGTGAGCGCCGTCCTCGCCGACGCGCCGACGACGCGCATCTACCCGTCCGACAAGCCGCGCGATCAGCGCTCGATCGCTGTCGAAGACCGGCCGGAACGTGAGAGCGCCGGCCTGCGCTTCCTCGCCTACTTTCACGGCTCGCCGAACGGCATCTGCGGCTTCGGCCGGTGCGAGAGCTCGGCCATCGATGACCTGTGGGACATGGTTGCCGACTGGGAAGAGCAGCTGCGCGAAAGGGACGAGGCATGACCCGCGGCCTTGCTTCCGAAAGCGCCTGGCGTGCCGATGCTGCCGCCGCCGAGAGCGTGCGCCGCGCCGTGCCACTCGTGCGGCGTGCGCCGCGCTGGGTGCCACCCCGCGGCGAGCGCCTCTTCATGTACGCGTCGCTCGTGCTGCTCATCACGGAGCTCGCCATCTTGACCTTGGCGATCGCCTACCGATGAAAGCCGCCGAGCGCTTCTGCTGCGACGGAAACTGCATTCAAGGTCGCGACTGCCCGCTGAATCCGCGCCGCGAACCTGGGCGGCCGAGCACGTTCGACCGCCTTTGTTTCGCGCTGGGTTGGCTGCTGCTGCTCGCCCTCTTCACCGCCGGTAGCTGGGCGCCGGTGTTTTTCGAAAGGCTGCCGCCATGAGCGCACGCGATTTCCCACTCGGCATCTTCCACGGCGTGCCGATCGACGAGTACCACGCCAGCGCCGGCATCAGCTGCAGCGGCTTAGCCGACTTCGCGAGGAGCCCGTACCACTTCCACGCGCTGCACCTGAACCCGGATCGGCCGGCCGACGAAGGCACGCCGGCGCAGCTGGTCGGCAACCTCGCGCATTGCGCCATCCTCGAGCCGGCCGAGTTCGTCAAGCGCTATGCGGTCGGCCCGAACACGCGTCGCGGCACGAAGGTATGGGATGCGTTCGAGGCTTCGCTCACGCCGAAGCAGACCGGCATCAAGATCGACCAGGCCGAGACGGCGCACGCGCAGGCCGCGAGCGTTCGCGCCTTGCCCGATGTCGGCAAGCTGCTCGCCGCCGGCGCGCCCGAAGTGTCTGCCTTCTGGATCGATCCTGCGACCGGCGAGCTTTGCCGCTGCCGGCCGGACTGGGTGCATCCGGTCGGCGAGCGCGGCGTCATCCTGATCGACGTGAAGACCTGCGGCAGCGCCGACCCGCACGAGTTCGCACGCCAGGTCGCTCGCATGGGCTACCACCGCCAGGCGGCGCTCTACAGCGACGGCTACGGCGTCGCGAGCGGCACGCCGGTGCTCGGCTTTGTCTTTGTCGCCGTCGAGTCGGAGTGGCCTTTCGCGGCGTCGGCCGTGATGCTCGACGACGAGGGGATCGCCAAGGGCCGCGCCGAGATCGCCGAGCTGCTGCCGCGCTATGCCGAGTGCCGCGCCGCCGGCAACTGGCCGGGCTACGCCGAGAGCATTGAGCTCATAACCCTGCCCACGTGGGCGCTCGCAGCATGAAGATCGTCGACTTGGACGAAGACGCCGGCGCCTTGGCTTTCGCGAGATGCGCCGCCGAGGCGATGTCTGGCGATCCGCGCATGGCCACCTTCGCAGTCGGTTACCCCGCAGCCGGCGGGCTGCTCGCTCTCCGCTGGGGACTCGGCGACGACTGCGTCGCTGTCATGCGCCTCGACCATGACTTCGAGCCGCGCATCTACCCGCAGTTCATCGACAGATCCACCACCCCGAAAGGAGCGCCATGAGCGCCGTTCTCGACTCCCCCACCCTCCCGCAATCAAGCGCCCTTGAACTGACCGGCCCACGCGACACGGCCGTGATGCCGGGCTTTTCGAACAGCGCCGGCTGGGAGCTGGCGCAGCGCGTCGCGCGCGCCTTCTCGTCGTCGACCCTCGTGCCCGAGATCTACCGAGGCCCGCAGGGCATGGCGAACTGCCTGATCGCGCTCGAGATGGCAAACCGCATGGGCGCGTCGCCGCTGCTCGTGATGCAGAACCTCTACGTCGTACACGGCAATCCGTCGTGGTCGGCGAAGTTCCTGATCGCCACTTTCAACCAGAACGGCCGGTTCTCGGCGCTGCGCTACGACTGGAACGAGACCCGCACAGAGTGCCGCGCTTGGGCCACCGAGAAGGCCAGCGGCGACCGCCTCGACGGCCCGCTCGTCACGATCGAGATGGCCAAGGCCGAAGGCTGGTCGACCAAGAACGGCAGCAAGTGGAAGACCATGCCCGAGCTCATGCTCATGTATCGGGCGGCCACCTTCTTCGTGCGCACCTACGCGCCCGAGCTGTCGATGGGGCTGCAGACAACCGACGAGCTCGAAGACATCACGCCGGCGCCGTCTGCCAGCCTGGCCACGGTGCGCGGCATCCTCGATGCCGACCCGCACACCGGCGAGCTCGCGGCGCCTGCCGTTGCCACCGCCGCGCCGCCCCGCGAGAGCTACGCCCAGTTCGCCGATCGCATCCTGCAGGCTGCCGATGTCGACGCGGCCGCGCTCGTGCTCGACGTGGCGCGCAGTCTGCCCGAGGATCAGTACGACGAGCTGGTCGCCACATACAACCGAAAGTGGGGCGCTTGATGACCGCGACTCGCATCTACGTCGTCCGCGACGGCAAGAACACACCGCGCCTCGTGCGCGCCACTCACCCGGCGACGGCGCTGCGCCACGTCGCCGAAGGCACCTTCGAGGTTGCGGTCGCCACGCACGACGACCTCGAGCTGCTGCTCGGCGGCGGCACGAAGGTCGAGACGATCACTCACGAACAGGAGAAGCTGGATGTTTGAACTCGAAACCCCCACGAAGGCGAAGCTCGTCGACGTTGTCGTTCTCTCGCAGAAGAACCGCGAGCCCGGCGACAACCCTGGCGCGAAGCTCTCGCTCGAGCTGGCGCTCACGAACGACGCGCTCGCCTACTTCGACGGCGGCCTGAAGTCGGCGCTTTACACGAAGGTCGCCACGCAGACCGCGGCCGCGCAGGGCAGTCTCGAAGGCGTCGCGCCGGTGAGCGACACGCCGAACCTGACCGGCATCGGCGCCAAGGTCGGACAGCTGCACTGGGAGCTCGAGCTCACCGGCTACGCGCTGACGATCGACACCGGACTGGGCGGCCCGAAATCGAACGTCGAGATCGGCGACTGCGTGCTCGACAACTTTCGCATCTTGCCGAAAGAAGGCGGCACCGTGCTCGTGCGCTTCGACCTTGAGTCGGGCGACGTGACGGAGAAGGCATTCGGGAAGCTGGCCACGCTGAAGACGCGCGAAATCGCGATCTTGCTTGCGGCGCCCGAGGTGACGCAAGGCACGCTCGAAGCATGAGCACAGACCCGAAGGCCGGCGCTGATGCGGTGCGGGAAGCGCTGGCCGAGCTTGTCGCATGCAAGGACTTGAAAGCGGCGATGGCCGATGCGCAGGCGCGGCAGTTCGACAGCACGGACGCCTACCGGAAGTTCGTGGCCGTGACACAGGAATATGACCGCCGCCAGCCGCTCGCATGGGAGGCCGCCCGCGCCGCCCTCGCCAGTACCGCACAGCCGAGCACCGAGCCCACAGAGGCTATGGTCGATGCGGCGGATGGCATGTATTACCAGCACACCGTCGGCGATCTAGCGTGCGACGTTGACGGTAGAGAAAATCACCGCGCCGGCCTGCGTGCCGTCCTCAATCTGGCCGCACAACCGAGCGCCGCACCGCAGGCCGAGAACGGAG
>JAYTYH010000293.1:0-5268 GCA_043742485.1 Rhizobacter sp. | reverse complement strand
CCGTAACGTAGTCGAATTCATATACATGACCATAAAGTGATGTACATGACTTTATCCCGCACGCTCAGTGCGTCAGCGCGCTAAGTGCTTGATTTCGCGGCAGCCGCGCGGCGCCACGACGCGTTGGAAGCGGGCACCGCCGTCCCTATAGTCGAAGCGCCCGGCGATGGCAGCCTTTCCACGAAAAGTTCGGAGACAAGCATGACTGGCTCGAGACTTCTGGCCGCGATTCTCATCGCGGCGAGCGCGACACTGGCCTCGGCAGCGGACAAGTTTCCGTTGCGGACGATGGAAATGATGGTGCCGTGGGGACCCGGCGGCGGCGCCGACAACCTCGGCCGGCTCGTCGCACGCTGGGTCGAGACCGACCTGAAGGCAACCATGCCGGTGAGCAACGTGCCGGGAGCCGGCGGCATCATCGGCCTCGGCCGGCTGATTCACGCAGCGCCCGATGGCCACAATCTCGGCGTCCTCACGAGCGACACGATCCTGATGGCGACACTGGAGCCCGACAAGCTCAAGCTCGCCGATCTCGCGGTGCTCGCCGTGCTGACTCGCCAGGCCTCCGGCTTCTTCGTGCGCACCGACAGCCGCTTCAAGACCTGGGCCGACGTGATGGCCGAGGCGCGGACAAAAGCGGTCACAGTGGCGACAACCGGCCCAAACAGCCCCGACGATCTGGCCGTGGCCACGGTCGACTCGAAGGGCATCCGTATGATCCCGGTGGCCTACGCCAAGCCCGGCGAGCGCTATGCCTCAGTGCTGGCGGGGCATGTGGACCTGCTGTTCGAGCAAGGCGGCGATGTCAAGGGCTATCTCGACGCTAAGTCGTTGCGGCCGCTGCTCTTCTTCTCGACCGTCAAGCTCGCTGCGCCGTTCGCTGACGTGCCGATCTCCGCCGACTACGGCTACCAAGCGGTACCGCCGCAGGTACGAGCCATCGTCGTCAGGGCCGGCACGGATTCGGAGGCGATGGCGGCCCTGTCGAAATCGATTGCCCGGTTTACGGCCACCTCGACCTACACCGACTACCTGCGCGATCAGCTCGCATCACCAGACAGCTACATGGCAACTGCGCCGGGCGCGGCCTTGATCACCCGCGACATCGACACACTCAAGGGCATGGTGAAGAGCCTGCCGCCGGGCTCGCAGGCGATCGGGAAACCGTGACCTCCCACAGCTCGCGCACCATGCCCGCGACGCCCGCGAGGGCGTACTGACCATGGGCGCCATCAGCATCCACCAGCTCGTGCTGCTCGGCGCGGCGGCCTGCATCGGCGGTGCGATCTTCGGCATTGCCGGCTTCGCCTTCGGCATCATCGCCTCGCTTTTCCTGCATCACGGCTTTGCCAGCACCGACGTGGTCTTCATCGTCGTGGCCGGCGCGCTCGTTCTCAACCTCGGCCTCTTGCCCAAGTTCTGGGCGGACATCGACTTGCGAAAGTCAGTCCCCTACCTGATCGGCGCGACCCTCGGCCTGCCGATCGGCCTGTTGCTGCTGCGCTGGATCGAGCCCCGGCTGATCCGCGTCTTCGTCGGCATGCTGGTCCTTAGCTACTGCCTGTTCGCCCTGCGCCAGCAGTCGCGCGATCCGCTGCGCTACTCGCCGGGGCGAGGCCATGCTGCCGACGGAGCGATCGGCATGGCTGGCGGCGTCGTCGGCGGCATCTCGGGCCTGGGGCCGATGCTGCCCGGCATCTGGTACGGCCTGCGCGGCATGAGCAAGGTAGAGCAACGTGCGCTGACGCAGCCCTACGGCATTTATGTGCAAGGCCTGATGGTGATCTGGTTGCTCGCCACCGGCGCCGTCAGCAAGACGGCGATCGAGAGTGTCGGCCTGGCGACGCCGGTGATGCTGGGTACGGCGCTCATCGGGCTGCGACTCTTCGACGGCCTCAGCACGCGCCGCTTCCAGCGCATCGTCATCGCTGCGGCGCTGATCGGTGCGGTGGTTCTGCTTGCCAGCCAGTTCTGATGAACGCTCCGAATCCCATCGTCGCGCTGGAAGCCTGGCTTCTCCGGCTGCCGCTCGAGCGGCCCTATCGGCTCGTCTTCGGGCCGGTCGAAGCGCTCGACACGGTGCTGGTGCGGGTGACGCTCGACAGCGGCACGAGCGGCTGGGGCGAGGCGACGCTGCTCACGGGCTACACCGACGAGACGGTCGAAGACACCTGGTCGAAGGTGAAAGCGCTCGTCGCCGCCGGGCTCGACCCGCTGGCCCGAACGCTCGATGCGCTCGACGTGTCGCACCCTTTCCTCACGACCGCTTTTCGCAGCGCCGAGGAGATGGCGCGACGCTCGCCCCTGCTGGCCGTGGGCGCCAGCGAAGCCGCGCCGGTGCGGGTGCCCATCCTTGGCCTTTTGCAAGGCGAGAGCGAACGCGGCATCGCTGCCGCCGCCGAGCAACTGCTCGCCGAGGGCTACGCCACGGTCAAGCTCAAGGTTGGCTTCGACGTCGCGCGCGACGCAGGCAACGTGGTCGCGGCGCAGCGGGCGCTGGCCGGCCGTGCGCAATTGCGCCTCGATGCCAACCAGGGCTTTGACGCCGCCTCCGCCGCGGCGTTCGTCGCCCGTGTCGATCCTTCAGGCATTGAGCTGTTCGAGCAACCCTGCGCGGCCGGCGACTGGGATGCGCATCTGCGCGTGGCCCACGTGGCAGGCGAGCGCGGGCTGCCGCTGATGCTCGACGAATCAATCTATTCCCTGCGCGAGATCGAGCGCGCCGCCGAGCTGCGGGCAGCGCGATTCATCAAGGTCAAGCTCATGAAGTTCAACAGCCTGGTCAAGCTGGCCGCCGCCATCGACCGCATTCGTGAGCTCGGCATGACCCCAGTGCTCGGCAACGGCGTGGCGAGCGAGCTCTCGTGCTGGATGGAGGCCTGCGTCGCCGCGCGGCGAGTTGACAACGCCGGGGAAATGAACGGCTTCCTCAAGCCGCGCGATCGACTCTTCGCGCAGCCCCTCCGCTTTCGCGACGGCGCCATCGAGCTCATCAGCGACGAAGCGCCGCTGATCGACATCGAACGATTGGCCCATCTCTCACTTGCCCACGTCGCTTGCGCTCCGAAGCGGCGTGCCCTCGTCTGATCCCTTTTTCACCGCCCCTGGAGCCCGCATGACTCTCACCGCCACAGGTCTCACCGTCGAGCCCGTCTCGCCCGCGATCGGCGCCGAGATATCGGGCGTCGACCTCGCTTGCCTTAACGACGAGGACTTTGACGCGATCGAGGCAGCCTGGTATCGGCACTCCGCACTCGTGTTTCGCGAGCAGCGATTAAGCGACGCCGACCTGATCTCCTTCAGCCGCCGCTTCGGTGAACTCGACCCGCCGCCCATGAACGAGAACGGCAAGACCTTCGTCGCCGAGCACCCGGAGATCTATGTCGTCTCGAACGTCATCGGTGCCGACGGCGTGGCGATCGGCAGTCTGGGTGCCGGCGAGGCCGTCTGGCACACCGACATGTCGTACCTGCCCGAGCCGCCCGATGCCTCGATGCTGTACGCGCTGGAAGTGCCGCCCGAAGGCGGCGACACTTGGGTCATCAGCATGGAAGCGGCCGTTGCGGCGATGCCGACGCGACTGGTCGAGCGCGTGCGCGGCCTGCAGTTGAAGCACGACGGCACCTTCAACTCGGGCGGCTACCTGAGGAAGGGCATGGTTGGCACCGATGATCCGACGACCTCGCCCGGAACGCCGCATCCGATCCTCTGCGCGCACCCCGTCACAGGTCGGGCGACGCTTTACCTGGGCCGCCGGCGCAATGCCTACATCGTCGGCCTGCCGTTGCAGGAATCGGAGGCGCTCCTCGACGAGCTGTGGTCATACGCGACCCTACCGCACAACGCCTACTCGCACCGCTGGCGCGTGGGCGATTTGCTGATCTGGGACAACCGCAGCACTATGCATCGCCGAGATCCGTTCGCAGCGCAAAGCCGGCGCGTCATGCATCGCACGCAGATCAAGGGCAACCTGCGGCCAAGACCGTTCGAAGGGACCATCGCCTCGAGCCTTGCATGAGAGGCGTAGGCGTCGACGCTTTCGGCGACGCCGGGGCGCTGCGCCTGCGCGATTGGCCGCTGCCTGCGCCGGGCCCCGGCGAGGCGAGGGTGAAGCTGGCCGTCGCCGGCGTGAATTTCATGGATGTCTACATGCGCAGCGGCCAGTACGCGAAGTCGCAGACCTACGAGACGCCGCTTCCTATGCTGCTCGGCATGGAAGGAGCGGGCATCGTGGACGCGATCGGGCCGGAAGTGGGCGATGTCGCAGTCGGCGATCGCGTCGCCTACTGTCTGTCGCGCGGCTCGTATGCCGAGTACGCCGTCGTGCCGTCGTGGAAATTGGTGCCGGTGCCGGAGGGCGTGACGTGGCAGACGGCATCGGCGCTGCAGCTGCAAGGCTCGACCGCTCACTACCTCACGCACTCGCTTTTCCCGCTGCAACCCGGCCACGTTTGCCTGGTGCACGCCGGCGCCGGTGGCGTCGGCCAGTTGCTGATCCAGCTGGCCAAGGCGCGCGGCGCGCGCGTTCTCGCCACCGTAGGCAGCGAGGAGAAAGCAAAGATCGCCGCAGCCTCCGGCGCCGACGAAGTAATCCTCTATCGCTCGGTCGACTTCCGAGATGCGCTGCGCTCGCGCACCGGCGGTCTTGGCGTCGACGTCGTCTACGACTCGGTCGGCAAGGACACGATCCACAAGAGCATCCGCTGCCTCAAGCGGCGCGGCACCTGCGTGCTGTTCGGCGCCAGCTCGGGCCAAGTTGAAGGCATCGCGCCGCTCGAGCTCGCCGAAGCCGGCTCCGTCTTTTTCACCCGGCCACACCTGGCCGACTACATGCAGGCGGACGAGCGCCGCCAGCGCGCCGCCGACCTGTTCGCGCTGGTCGCCTCAGGCGCACTGCGCGTGGCGATCGACCGCAGCTTCGCCTTGGCCGACGCCGCCCAAGCGCATCGCTTCATCGAAGGGCGCAATACGCGGGGCAAGCTGCTGCTCGAAATCTGAAGCCCGGCCGTCGACGCGCGAGGCTGACGCCCCTCGTGTCAGCCCCATCCAAGCTGCCGCGGCTGCCAGCCCGGCACGTAATCCGTGCGCCTTCGCGGCGGTGCTCGTGCTGCCTAGAGAGCTGGCCCCGCAAATCTGAACAACCCGATGAGGGTGGAGACTGCTCCTGAAGGCGAGGACATCGCCTGTGAGAACTGGAGCGAGCATGAGCAGAAGACGCCGCCGCACGCACTCAGCGGCATTCAAGGCAAAGGTGGCGCTGGCCGCCGT
>JAYTYH010000292.1:0-2612 GCA_043742485.1 Rhizobacter sp. | reverse complement strand
TGGTCGCGATCCGCATGATCTTCAATCAGGGCGGTGGCGTCTATGGCGTGCCCGATGGTCGCGAGCCGTTCATCTTTCCGCTCGCGGTGCCGCTGCTGGCCGGTCCGTCGGCGATGGCCACGGTGCTGTTGCTCGCGTCGCGCCAGCCCGATCGTGTCGCTGAATGGGTCGGTGCGCTGGCCTGCGCGATGGCGGTCTCGGGCGCCGTGCTGCTCGGCTCGGACCGGCTGCGCCACTGGCTCGGCGACTCGGTCGTCTCGGCGATGGAAAAGCTGATGGGCCTGGTGCTGACGGCGATCGCCGTCGAGATGATCCTGGCCGGCCTGAAGCGCTACTTCATGGCGCCGGTGTGACCGGCGCGGCCCATCGCCACCGGGTCACGATCACGTCGTGAACCGCACCTCGACAGCGCCGAGGCCGGCGAACTCCGCCCGGTAGACGCCCGGCCCCGGCAACCACGGTGCGCCGGTGCAGCTGCCGGTCGTGACGATGTGGCCGGCGCGCAGCCCGGCACCGCCCTCGGGCTGTGCGTTGGCGAGCATGACGACGGTGGCGAACGGGTCGCCGTCGAGGATCGCGGCGCCACTGCCGTGCGCCAGCTCGCTCGTGTCTGCATCGCTGCCTTCGCGCTCGCCGTGCAGCACGATCGTGGTCGCCGCGAAGTCGATCGCCTGCCAGTCGACGATGCGCGGGCCGGCGACGAAGCCGCCGTTGTTGAAGGCGTCGGCCAGCTCGGCGAAGGCGCCGAGGCCGCGCGGCAGGCGCGAGTCGACGACCTCGATCGCCAACCGCAGCGAAGCCACTGCGGCCACGACCTCGGCACGCGAGTAGGGCTTGTCGACGCGCGCCGGCAGATCGTGGGCGAGCTCGAACGCGAACTCGCATTCGAGCTTGGCGGCCACGAATTCCGCGACGCGGAACTCGGCCGGCGTCGCGCTCGCGTCGCGCATCCACGCGGTCATGACCGGGCCGCCGATCGGGCGTGGCATACCGAGCGTTCGCCGCTGCTCGTCGTTGATTGCCGCCACCTTCCAGCCGCCGACGGCGCCGAGGCCGTCGACGACCGCACTCTGCAGGCGGTAGGCCTCGGCCAGGTCGCGAGGCAACCATTCGACGGGCCAGCGCTCGATGCCTCGAGCGGTCCTGCGGGCACCGATCAGGGCGGCGGCGGCGGCTTCGATTTCGGTCGTGTCCATCGGCCATTGTCACGTCGCGGCAAGGCCCGCCGCCGCCGCTGCGAGCGCAGCACCTCGATAATCGAGAAGTCGTTTCCACGTCGCCATCGACCCGATTCCGTTGAGTGAACTGCACCGCTTCCTGTTCGACGGCTTGCCCGTCCGCGGCATCCTCGTCCGCCTGACCGAAGGTTGGCAGGAGGTGCTGTCGCGTCGTGCCGGCGCCGGCGACGTTTTGCCCGAGGCGGTGCAGCGCCTGGCCGGCGAGATGGCCGCGGCCGGTGTGCTCATGCACGCCAACATCAAGTTCGACGGCGCGCTCGTGCTGCAGGTCTACGGCGATGGTCCGGTCAAGCTCGCTGTCGCCGAGATCGGCGCCGACCTCTCGTTTCGCGTCACCGCCAAGGTCACCGGCGCCGTGAGCAGCGGCGCCGGGCTGGAATCGATGCTGAACGTGGCCGGCGGCGGCCGCTGCGCCATCACCCTGGCACCTTCGGGCGACCTGCCGGGGCGCCGGCCGTACCAAGGCGTCGTGCCGCTCCACGACGATGCCGGCAAGCCGCTGCAGGCGATTGCGCCGGTGCTTGAGCACTACATGCTGCAGTCGGAACAGCTCGATACGCGGCTCGTCCTCGCCGCCGACGATCGCGTCGCCGCCGGCCTGCTGCTGCAGCGCTTGCCGCCGCCCGGCGCCGGCGTAGACGAGACGCTGATCGGCCGCGACGAGGACTTCAACCGCGTCGCCCATCTGGCGGCAACGCTGACGCGCGACGAGTTGCTCGGCCTCGATGCCGACACCATCCTGCGGCGCTTGTTCTGGGAAGAGAAGCTGACGCGCTTCGCGCCGCTGCTGGGCGCCGATGCGCCGCGTTTCGCCTGCCGCTGCTCGCGCCTTCGCGTCGGCGCGATGCTTCAGGGTCTCGGTCGGGCCGAGGTCGACGACATCGTTCGCGAGCAGGGCCGCGTCGAGGTCGGTTGCGATTTCTGCACCGTCAAGTACCGCTTCGACCCGGTCGACGTCGGCGAGCTGTTCACGCCCTTGCCACAGCAGGCGCCGGGATCGAGCACGTTGAACTGACGGACCGCTTGCACGGCGCCGGCGCTACTTCAGCCGGTAGCCGCAGGCGCCGCAGAAGAGGTCGTCGCCAGTGACCGGCGACAGACATTGCGGGCACGTGGCCGCTGCCGTCGCGGGCGGCCGCGCCGGTGCCTCGTCCAAGGGAAGGTCGATGTCGGCGGCGCCATCGACCGCAACAGGAAGGCTGGCCTGAAGCGGGGTGTCGTCGGCGCTCGCAGAGGTCGGCGGCGGGCTGTAGGCGGGCGGCGGGTTGTAGGCCGGTGGCACTGGTGCCGAGAAGGCCGCGGCAGCTGTCGCTGCACTGGCAGCAATGCCGCTGGCTGCGCCAGGGACGGCTGCCGAGTCGGTCGCTGCCGATG
>JAYTYH010000291.1:0-3384 GCA_043742485.1 Rhizobacter sp. | reverse complement strand
CGCGCCATCCCGTGGAGCTTCAGTTGGGGCCAGTGCCGCGTCGCCCTGCCCGGTTGGTACGGCTTCGGCTCGGCGATCGAGGCATTCCTGGCCGGCGGCAAACGCAGCGAGCGCGAAGCGCTGCTGCAGCAGATGGCCAGGCGCTGGCCCTTCTTCGCGACGCTGATCTCCAACCTCGACATGGTGATCGCCAAGAGCGATCTCGCCATCGCCGCGCGCTACGTCGATCTGGTCGAGGACCGGAAGCTCGGCAAGCGCATCTTCACGCGCATCGAAGCCGAGTGGCAACGCACGAACGATGCCCTAACGCTCATCACCGGCGAAGCGAACCGGCTCGCCTCCAACCCGGCGCTGGCGCGCTCGATCGAACATCGCTTCCCGTACCTCGACCCGCTCAACCACCTGCAGGTCGAGCTCATGCGACGCTACCGCGCGCGCAAGGTCGGCGACCCGGCGATCGAGCGCGTCCAGCGCGGCATCCACATCTCGATCAACGGGCTGGCGGCGGGGCTGCGGAATACGGGGTAGAGGCCGGCTGCAACGCCGCTTCGGCAGCCGCGGCCAGCGCCACCGCATCGCGCTCGGCGCGCGCCTGCGCGGCCAACGTCGCGACGCTGCGGCCCGACGCCACCATGGTTGCCCTTGCGGCTCCGAACTCGCCGAGCCGGGACACCTGCAATAGATAGTCACGCCGCCCTTTAACGGCGCGGCAGCCGAGCGGCTGGAGGGCCGGAAGGAGCTCGGCCTGGGCTTGGCCCATGGCGTCGTCCTCCTCGCGCCGCGCCGCGATCTTTTCGGGCGGCCACCTGGCGCGCTCGCCGATCCGCTCGCCGATGCGCCGCTCGATCAACGTCGACGGCCGCTCGACGAAATTGCGCGCCAGGGCGTCGCAGGCCTGCCAGCGGTTGCTGTCATGCAGGGCCGACGCAGCGCAGTACTGAGCCACGGTCTGGTAAGGCGGCACCTGACCTGCCACGGCTCCGGTCACGAACATGAAGAGCTGCGCCTGCTCGAAAGCAGAGGCGCCGGCGGGCAGGTGGCTGGCCGCGTAGCCGTAGAGCGAGTAGCCATGGAGGGTGTTGCTCGTCGCCGTCGACACGCGGTAAATCGCTTCGTCGAGCGCGGCAGTGTCCTTGCGGGCCTTAGCTGCCGCGGCGACGTGAAGCCAGGGCACGGCATTGCCCGGGTCGACGCGAGCCCACTGCTCCGCCGACAGCAGCCGGCACGACGGCGCCGCTACCGGCGTCACGCCGATGGGGCCGCAGGCCTGCATGGCGACCGCGTAGGTGAAGGGATCGTGGCTCGCCATCGCCAGCCGTGCGATCTCCTCGGAGGCTGCCTCGGTGGTGTGCGTCATCACGTCGAATCGCGACTGACCAGCGTCTTCGAGACAGGCCGCGTCGGCGCCGCATCGTTGCGTTGCCGCCTGCAGGTCGGCTGATGCAGCCGCTTCCATGTCGGCGGCACGCTGCAGGAATAGGCCGGCAACGTGCCGACGCTCGTCACCATCGCTGCGCAGGCTGGCGATGAAACCCGCCACTGCGGCCTCAGCTTGCGCGGCGTGCGCCTCGCCGAGCTCGACGACGCGATCGGCCGGAAAGCGGCCGACTCCGCAAACTTCAAGTTCGCCGGGCCTGGCTTCGTCAGGCGGGTCGACCGCTGCCGATGATGACGACGTCGGCATCGCCTGCGGCCGTGAAGACATGCCATCGGCGCTCGAAGACCCAGCGCGACCGCCGCCTAAAGTAACGCTTGCGCTCGCGTCGTCGCCATCGCCCCGCGACGCGGCGTAGATGAAAAGCAGGGCAACTGCGGCCGCAGCGACGGCTCCGACGCGAAGGCGCCGCTGCGTGCGCTGGTCGTCGTCCGAACCGTTGTCGCTCATGACCGTGATCTTGACCGACGCCGCCGCGGTGCGTGCCGAGTTGAGCCGCCGGCGCGGGGCGACGAGCGCCGTTACCGCCCGACCGCCACCAGTGCCTCCCGCACCGCAGCGACCTGCCGGCGCGACACCGCCAGCCATTCACCGACGGGCGCGACGCAGACGCCCCAGCCTTCGTAGCCTTCCTCGTCGTTCTCGCCGGCGATGGCGCGGCGCTCGAGGGCGCGGACGGCACGCCTGGAGACCAGGGCGTTGCGGTGCACGCGCAGGAAGCGGTCGCCGAGACGCTCCTCGAGCTCGGCAAGGGAGTCATCGAGCACATGCGTGTGGTCTGCCGTGCGCAGCGTCACGTACTTGAGCTCTGCCTTCAGGTAGAGCACTTCCGAGACCGGCACGCGGATGACGCGGCCACGGTCACTGACAACGATGGTCGGTGCCTCCTCGGCCGGCTTCGCGGGCTCGGCCGCGGCGGCCTGCGCCGGCATCGCCAGGCGCTGGGCGACGCGGCGCAGCGCCGCGTGCAGGCGCTCGCGCTTGACCGGCTTGGTCAGGTAGTCGACGGCGTCGAGGTCGAAGGCCTGCAGCGCGTGCTCGGCGTGGGCGGTCACGAAGACCACCGCCGGCGCCGGGTCGCGCAGGCGCAGCTCGGCGGCGAGCTGGGTGCCGTCGCGGCCAGGCATCTGCACGTCGAGCAGCACCAGGTCGCATTGCCGCGTCGTCAGCCAGACCAGCGCCTGCGCGGCGTTGGCGGCCTCGCCGACGACGGTGACGGCGGGCTCCGAGCACTCGCCGACGAGGCTCCTCAGGCGCAGCCGTGCGAGCTCCTCGTCGTCGACGACGAGGACGCGCAGTGGCGGCGCGGCACCGGTCTGGACCTGGGGCTGGTCGATCGATGAAGTCATGCTCATAGGGGCACCACGATCTGGACGCGATAGACGTCCTTGTCCTGTCTGGCTTCGAACTGGGCAGCGACGTCGTGCATGAGGCGCAGACGATCGCGAACATTCTTCAGCGCCATGCCGTGGCCGGGCCGCGAAGGCTCCGCAGGCACGCTGTTGGCGATCGACAGCACGGCACGGCCAAGCTTGACCTTGGTGCGGATGCGGATCACGCCGCCTTCGGGCGAAGGCTCGACGCCGTGACGCACCGCGTTCTCGACCAGCGGCTGCAGCAGCAGCGGTGGCACGCGGGCGCTGGCCGCCTGCGGGTCGAGCTCCCAGGTGACGTGCATGCGGCTGCCGAAGCGGATCTGCTCGATGTCGAGATAGCGTTGGGCGAGGTCGACCTCGGCGCCGAGCGTGACCGACTCGTCGCTCTCGCTGATGGCGACGCGAAAGAGCTCGGCGAGATCTTCGAGCACGCCTTCGGCGCGGGCCGGATCGAGGCGCACCAGCGTCAGCGCAGTGTTGAGCGTGTTGAACAAGAAGTGCGGGCGGATGCGCGACTGCAGCTCGGCCAGCCGCGCCGTCGTTTCGGCCGGCAGCGTCGCCATGGCGCGCAGG
>JAYTYH010000290.1:0-4765 GCA_043742485.1 Rhizobacter sp. | reverse complement strand
GGCTTGCCGGCATCGGCCGCGGTTTCTCGCGTCGACACGGTGCCGGCCTCGGCCTTGCACAGCGCGGCGAAGACGCGCGCCGTGAGCTCGCCCTGCTTGAGGTCGGAGCGCACCGGCACGCGGATCATGACGTCGCGCGAGCTGCCGAAGTTCTGCACCAGCACGTCGCCGAGGCCCAGGCCCTCGACGGTCGTCCTGATCTTGCCGATGTCGGCCGGCTGCGAGTAAGCCGTCTCGATGACGTTGCCGCCGGTGAACTCGATCGAGAAGTGCAGGCCGCGCGTGGACAGGAAGAAGACGGCGGCGAGGAAGGTCACCAGCGAGATGACGTTCAGCACCAGGGCATGGCGCATGAACGGGATGTCGCGCCGGATGCGGAAGAACTCCATCGTGTTCCTTGGGATCAGGTCTTGGCCGGAACGGCCGCGCCGGGCTTCCAGACCTGGCCGATCGAGATGGCTTTCAGCCGCTTCTGCCGGCCGTACCAGAGGTTGACGATGCCGCGCGAGAACATCACCGCCGAGAACATCGAGGTCATGATGCCGAGGCAGTGGACGATGGCGAAGGCGCGAATCGGACCCGAGCCGAAAGCGAGCAGCGCCAGACCCGCGATCAGCGTCGTCACGTTCGAGTCGAGAATGGTCGCGAAGGCGCGCTCGTAGCCGGTGCTGATCGCCGCCTGCGGCGAGGCGCCGCCGCGCAGCTCCTCGCGGATGCGCTCGTTGATGAGGACGTTGGCGTCGATCGCCATGCCGAGGGCGAGCGCGATGGCGGCGATGCCGGGCAAGGTGAGTGTGGCCTGCAGCATCGACAGCAGCGCCACCAAGAGCAGCAGGTTGAACGCCAGCGAGAGCGTCGAGACGACGCCGAAGAACAGGTAGTACGAGCACATGAACACGGCGATCGCCGCGAAGCCGTACAAGACGCTGTGAAAGCCGCGGTCGATGTTGTCGGCGCCGAGGCTCGGGCCGATCGTGCGCTCCTCGATGATCTCCATCGGCGCGGCGAGCGAGCCGGCGCGTAGCAGCAGCGCAGTGTCGCTGGCCTCGGCCGTCGTCATGCTGCCGGAGATCTGGAAGCGGTTACCGAGCTCGCCGCGAATCGCCGGCGCCGTCACGACCTCGCCCTTGCCCTTCTCGAAGAGCAGGATCGCCATCCGCTTGCCGATGTTCTCGCGCGAGACGTCGCGCATCACCCGGGCGCCGCGCGCATCCACTGTGAGATGGACCGCTGGCGCCTGCGTCTGGCCGTCGAAGCCGGGCTGGGCGTCTGTGAGGTTCTCGCCGGTGAGCAGCACCTGGCGCTTGACGATCAGCGGCACGCCGCCGCGCTCGGTGAAGCGCTCGCTGCCGAACGGCACCGGGCCGGCGCCGCTGGCGGCCAGGCGCGCCTCGCTGCTCTCGTCGACCATGCGCAACTCGAGCGTCGCGGTGCGGCCGATGATGTCTTTCGCCTTGGCCGTGTCCTGTACGCCGGGCAGCTGCACGACGACACGGTCGGCGCCCTGCCGCTGGATCACCGGCTCGGCGACGCCGAGCTCGTTGACGCGGTTGTGCAGCGTCGTGATGTTCTGGGTGATCGCCGCCGTCTGGACGCGCTTGGCGGCGTCGGGCTTGAGCGTGCCGACGAGCTTCAAGTCGCTGCCGTCGACGCTCTCCTGCCAGCTCAGGTCCGGGAGCTGGTCCTGCAGCAGCGCCCGTGCCTTGACCAGCGTGTCGCGATCGCGAAAGCGCACGACGACGTCGTTGCCGTCACGGCTGATGCCGGTGTGGCGGATGTCCTTGTCGCGCAGCAACGTGCGGATGTCGCCGCTCGTGGCGTCGGCCTTCTTGGTCAGCGCCGCCTTCATGTCGACCTGCATCAGGAAATGAACGCCACCGCGCAGGTCGAGGCCGAGGTACATCGGCAGCGCGTGGATGGCCGTCAGCCACTTCGGCGAACGCGAGAGCAGGTTGAGGGCGACGATGTAGGTCGGGTCGGCGGCGTCGGGGTTGAGCGCTGCGCCGATCGCGTCTTTCGCCTTGCGCTGGGCGTCGAGGTCGGCGAAGCGGGCCTTGACCGAAGCACCGTCGTACTGGACGAAGTCGGCCTTCAGGCCGGCCTTGACGAGCACGTCTTCGATTCGCGTCGCCAGCGCCGGATCGACCTTGACCGTGACCTTGGCGCTCGAGACCTGCACCGCGGGCGCTTCTCCGAACAGGTTCGGCAGCGTGTACAGCAGGCCGACGACGAGCGCGATCACCAGGATCGCGTATTTCCAGACCGGATAGCGGTTCACGCGCGCAACTTCTGCAGGGACGCCGACCGGCTACTTGACGGTGCCCTTGGGCATGACCTGCACGACCGCCGAGCGCTGGATCTGGATCTCGACGCCGCTCGCGACCTCGACGGTAACGAAGGTGTCGCCCATCTTCGAGACTTTGCCGAGGACGCCGCCGGAAGTGACGACCTCGTCGCCCTTGGCGAGCGCGTCGATCATCGACTTGTGTTCCTTCTGCCGCTTCATCTGCGGCCGGATCATCACGAAGTAGAGCACCACGAACATCAGCACCAGAGGGATCATGCTGCCGATGCCGCCGCCGAACATGGAGTCGGTGGCACCGGTGGCGGCCGGGGCGGTCTGGGCGAAGGCTTCGGAAATGAACACGGGCTGGATTCCTGTTGGATCGGCGACAGGGCGTCGCTGGCAAAACCGGCGAATTGTAAGACCCGGCTCGAGCTCAGCCGGGCCGGTGAGGCCTGTGGCTGCAAAGACGCTCGGGCCGGCCGCGCCGGCGCCGGGCCAGGCGCAGCCACCAGCCGCAGCAGGGTGATCTCCGAAGGGGCGCCGAAGCGCTTAGGCGGGCCCCAGTACCCGGTTCCGCGGCTGGTGTATACCCACATGCGGCGCCAGCGATGCAGGCCGGCGGTGAACGGCTGCTGCAAAGGCACGAGCAGGTTCCAGGGCCAGAACTGGCCACCGTGCGTGTGGCCGGACAGCTGCAGGTCAAAGCCGGCCTGCTCGGCCGCAGCGGCACTGCGCGGCTGGTGCGCGAGAAGGATGCGCACGGCCGCGCCGGCCGGGCTGCCGACGAGCGCCGCCTCCGGGTCGCTGGCCTGGCCGCGATCGAAGTGGCCGGCGCCGAAGTCGGTGACGCCGGCGACGACGACAGCGGCGTCGCCACGCCCGACGACCACGTGCTCGTTCATCAGCACCGTGACGCCGAGCCTGCGCAACTCGCGCACCCACGGCGCCGCGCCGGAGTAGTACTCGTGGTTGCCGGTGACGAAGAACGTGCCTTCGCGCGAGCGCAGGTCGGCCAGCGGCGCGACGTGGCCGGCGAGGTCGGCCACCGAGCCGTCGACCAGGTCGCCGGTGACGGCGACCAGGTCGGCGCCGAGCCGGTTGACCTTCGCGACGATGGCCTCGACGTACGGCCGCCGGATCGTCGGGCCGACGTGGACGTCGCTGATCTGGGCGATGGAGAAGCCTTCGAGCGCGGCAGGGAGACCGTCGACCGCGACGTCGACGCAGCGCACGCCGGCTATTCGCCGCGCGTTGACGAAGCCCCACAGCGTCACTGCCGCGGCCACCAGTGGCACGAGGCGGGCGGTGGTCGATTCGAGGGTCGGCCACGGCACCGCATCGGGCCAGGGCCACGACGCGAGCGCGACGATCAGCAGTGCAGCGTCGCGCCCGAGCGTGAGTACGAAGAGCGACGAGAACAGGCCCATGCAGAGCAGGCCGAGCCAGGCCAGCGGCGCCGCGAAGCGCCGCCAGCCAGCGCTTCGGGCGCCCAGGCCGTACGGCAGTGCCAGCGCCGACACGATCAGCACGATTGCGAGTGCGATGGCGGCGGTCGGCGAGCCGAGCGCCGGGATCAACCGCCAGCCGACGTACGCGTGCAGGAGGAGCGAGATCGCGCGCAGGGGCATCGGCGGCATGTGGGCGCGGAGCGCGGCTCTTCAATGGCGGCGGCTACAGTCACCGCCCGCCACAGCGCGGTAAGGGAGTTCCGATCCCAAGGCAGAGCACTTCCCACAGGAGACTTTTTCATGAACCCACTATCGGCCACCGGCAAGGCGCATGCGGTCGCCATCGCGGTCGCGGCCGGCCTCGGTGCCCTCGCGCCCGGTCCCGCAGCGGCGCAGGCCGAGCCGGCGCCGGTGCTGCTCGAGCCCGTGGTGGTGACGGCGCAGCGCATCGGCGAGAGCGCCTTCGCTTCGCCGGCCTCGATCACCGCCGTGACCCGGGCCACGATCGAGAACGCCGGCCCGCAGGTCAACCTCTCGGAGGCGCTGCGCGGCGTCGCCGGAATCAGCGTGCTGAATCGGCAGAACTACGCGCAGGACCTGCAGCTTTCGATCCGCGGCTTCGGCGCGCGCTCGGCCTTCGGCATCCGCGGTGTGCGCCTGATCGTCGACGGCATCCCCGCGACCATGCCCGACGGCCAGGGCCAGGCGTCGAGCATCGCGCTGTCGTCGGCCGGCCGCATCGAGGTGCTGCGTGGGCCCCTGGCGCAGCTCTACGGCAACGCCGCCGGTGGCGTCGTCCAGGTCTTCAGCGAAGACGACGCGACGCAGCCAACGCTGACGCTCACCGGCGCTGCCGGCCCGAACGGGCTGTGGCGCACCGGCAGCAAGTTCAGCACGAGCACCGCCGGCTGGGGCCTCAGCGTCGACGCTTCGTGGTTCCAGACCGATGGCCGGCGCGAACACAGCGCCGCCGAACGCGGCCAGCTCAACGCGCGCTGGCAGAGCGACCTCACGCGCGATCTGCACTCGA
>JAYTYH010000289.1:0-5478 GCA_043742485.1 Rhizobacter sp. | reverse complement strand
TGAGCACGCCATGACCGCGATCTCCGGCCTCACCGCCCTCTACCCGCACCTTGCCGCGCCGGACGCGGCAGCGGACGACGGCGCGATGCTCGACGCCGCGCTTTGCGATTCGGTCGTTCGCAAGGCCACCGACAGCGTTCTCGTCAAGCAGCAGTTCTTCGCCGCCAACGCGTCGCGCGTGGTCGAGGCCGCGCACATGCTGGCAGCGTGCTTTCGCGCCGGCGGCCGCCTCTACACGATGGGCAACGGCGGCTCGAGCTGCGACGCCGCCCACCTCGCGGTCGAGTTCCTGCATCCAGTCACCGCGGGCCGCCCGGCCTTGCCGGCCGTCAACCTCAGCCAGGACATGGCCATGATCACCGCCGTCGCCAACGACATCGGCTTCGCCCACGTCTACACGCGCCAGGTGCTGGCGCACGTGCGAGGGCACGATTGCCTGGTCGGCATCTCGACCAGCGGCAATTCCGAGAACCTGCTGGCCGGCTTCGCCGCCGCCAAGCGCCAGGGCGCGGCGACGCTCGGCCTGGCCGGTGGCGAAGGTGGCCGGATGCGGGCCAGTACCGATGTCGACCTTTGCCTTGTGGTGCCCACCGACAGCATCCACCGGGTGCAGGAAACGCACGTGGCGCTCTACCACATCCTTTGGGACCTGACCCACACGCTGATGGCCGACGACCGGGCACCGGCCGCCGCGCACGGGGCGGGCCACCGCCCGACTGATGCGCGATGAGGTACGCCGACGAGTTCCGCGACCCGGCCCTGGCGCGATCGCTGGTCGCGGAGATCACGCGCCTGGCCGACGCACTTGCGGCCGGCCGCTCGCGGCCGCTGCAGGTGATGGAAGTGTGCGGCGGCCACACCCACACCATCTTTCGCTACGGTCTGAAGGACCTGCTGCCGCCCAGCATCGAGTTCGTGCACGGTCCGGGCTGCCCGGTCTGCGTGCTGCCGATGGGCCGCGTCGACGACTGTGTCGCGATTGCCGAGCAGCGGCGGGTCATCATGACCACCTTCGGTGATGCCATGCGCGTGCCGGGCTCGAAGAAGAGCCTGTTGCAAGCGAAGGCCGAGGGTGCCGACGTTCGCACGGTCTATTCGCCGCTCGATGCCCTCAAGCTCGCGCGGAAGCATCCGGACAAGGAAGTCGTCTTCTTCGGCCTCGGCTTCGAGACCACGATGCCGAGTACGGCGATGACGGTGCTGCACGCCGAGGCCACGGGGCTACGCAACTTTTCGCTCTTCTGCAATCACATCACCATCATCCCGACGGTCAAGGCGATCCTCGATTCGCCCGACCTGCAGATCGACGGCTTTCTCGGCCCCGGCCACGTCAGCATGGTGATCGGCATGCGGCCCTACGACTTCATCGCCGAGCGCTACGGCCGGCCGCTCGTCGTCGCCGGCTTCGAGCCGCTCGACATCCTTCAGTCGCTCTGGATGGTTCTCAAGCAGATGGACGAAGGCCGCTGTGTCGTCGAGAACCAGTACGCGCGCGTCGCCCCGGCGGGTGGCAACGCGCCGGCGCTCGATGCGATCGGCCGTGTCTTCGAGCTGCGCGAGTTCTTCGAATGGCGCGGCCTCGGCTCGATCGACCATTCTGGGGTTCGCATGCGCGAAGCCTATGCCGCCTTCGACGCAGAGCGAAAGTTCTCGGTGCCCAACCTGAAGATCGCCGACCCCAAGTCGTGCCAGTGCGGCGAGGTGCTTAAAGGTGTCATCAAGCCGAATCAGTGCAAGGTCTTCGGCACGCTGTGCACGCCCGACGCACCTCTCGGCGCGCTGATGGTCTCGAGCGAAGGCGCCTGTGCTGCATACCACCAGTATTCGCGCATCGCGTTCGTGCCACGCACGGCCGCCATCGTCGCTGCCTGAGACCGAACCGAGCCCCTCCCATGGCCATCCTGCGCGACAAGACGATCACGATGGCGCACGGCGGCGGTGGCCGGGCGATGCGCGAGCTGATCGAGCGGCTCGTCGTGCCGGCCTTCGACAACCCGCTGCTCGCCGGCCTCGAGGACCAGGCACGGATCGGCCTGCGCGGTCTGGCCGAGATCGGCGACCGGCTGGCCTTCACGACCGACAGCTACGTCGTCTCGCCGCTTTTCTTCAACGGCGGCGACATCGGCACGCTTGCCGTCTGCGGTACGGTCAACGACCTCGCCATGTCGGGCGCACTACCGCGCTTCCTGTCGTGCGGCCTGATCATCGAGGAAGGTCTTGCAACGACCGAGCTCGAGCGCGTGCTGGCGAGCATGTCGAAGACGGCGAAGCGGGCCGGCGTGCAGGTCGTCACCGGCGACACCAAGGTCGTGAATCGCGGCGCGGCCGACCGGCTCTTCATCAACACGGCAGGCATCGGCGTGGTGCCGGGCGGCGTGGATATCCGTGCGACGCGCGCCGCGCCCGGCGACGTGATCATCGTCAACGGCACGCTCGGCGATCACGGCGTCGCCATCCTGATCGCCCGCAACGAGCTCGACCTGCACAGCGAGATCGCAAGCGACTGCCAGCCGTTGCACAGCCTGGTGCAGGTGATGCTCGCCGCCTGCCCCGATATCCATTGCCTGCGCGATGCCACGCGTGGCGGCATCGCGACGGTGCTCAACGAGTTCGCGATCAGCTCAAACGTCGGCATGCGGCTGCACGAGCGCGCCCTGCCATGCAAGGCGGAGGTTCGCGGCGCTTGCGAGCTGCTCGGGCTCGACGTGCTTTACATGGCCAACGAAGGCAAGCTCGTGGCGATCGTGCCGCGCAGCCACGCCGATGCCGTGCTGGCGGCGATGCGCGCGCATCCGGCCGGCGCCGATGCGGCCATCGTCGGCGAGGTGCTCGACGAGCCGGCCGGCCACGTCATCCTCGACACGCTGTTCGGCGGAGAGCGCGTCGTCGACATGCTGGCCGGCGAGCAATTGCCGCGCATCTGCTGATGCACGAACTCGGCATCACCCGCAACGTCGTCGCCATCGTCGGCGAGCACGCCCGGGGGCAGAAGGTGCTGCGCGTCACGCTCGAGGTCGGGCGACTCTCCGGCATGCTGCCCGAGGCGATCATTTTCTGCTTCGACATTTGCAGCGCGGGCACGCCGCTGCAAGGCGCCAGGCTCGAGATCGTCGAGATCCCTGGGCGCGGCCATTGCTCGTCGTGTGGCGCTGAGCCGGTCATGACGGCGCCGCTCGGGCGCTGCCCCGAATGCCGCGAGCCGAGCCTGCGCATGGTCGCCGGCGCCGAGCTCAATATCAAGGAAATGGAGCTCGAATCATGTGCGTGATCTGTGGATGCGGCAGCACCGAGCCGACCGTCGAAGAGGTGGGCGTCGCAGGTACGACAGCGCACGTGCATCAGCACGCCGACGGCACGACGCATTCGCACGCCCACGATCGTGGTGGCTCGGAGATGCACGAACACGGCCATGAGCACGCGCACGTCCACAGCCACGGTCACGAGCACGAGCACGAGCACGAGCACGAGCACGAGCACGGGGACGTGCAAGGCCATGACCACGGCCATCGCCACGAACCAGAACCGGTCTCGTCGCATCGCCACGATCTCCAGGTGCCGGGCCGCGAGGCGAAGATCATCGCGCTCGAGGCCGCGGTACTCGGCAAGAACCAGGCTCTGGCCGAGCGCAATCGCGGCTGGCTGGCGGGGCGGGGAGTGCTCGCGCTCAACCTCATGAGCAGCCCCGGCGCGGGCAAGACGACGCTGCTCGAGCGCACGATCGGCGATCTCCGTGGCCAGGTCGACATCGCCGTGGTCGAGGGCGACCAGGCGACGAGCAACGATGCCGAGCGCATCCGCGCCACGGGCGCCCGTGCCGTGCAGGTGAACACCGGCACCGGTTGCCATCTCGAGGCCGACATGATCAGGCGCGCTCTCGAACTGCTGGAGCCGCGGGCCGGTTCGCTGCTCATCGTAGAGAACGTGGGTAACCTCGTCTGTCCCGCCCTGTTCGATCTCGGCGAACAGGCCCGGGTGGTGATCTTCTCGGTCACCGAAGGCGAAGACAAGCCGCTCAAGTACCCGCACATGTTCAGCACCGCCGACGTCCTCCTGCTGAGCAAGATCGATCTCCTGCCGCACCTGCGCGTCGACCTCGATGCCATGATCGACAACGCGCGGACGATCAATCCGAAGCTCGAGGTCTATCCGGTGTCCGCCTACACGGGCGAGGGGCTCGACGCTTGGTACGCCTGGATACGCCGTGCACTGGCTGGCGCCGTGGTCGCGAACTGAGAGAGCCCACCGCCGCTTCCCTCTGCCGTCCCACGACACCGAGGCCCCGAGCCGATGAATCCTTCCGCACTGCCCGGCGACTTCCTCGGCGTCGCGTTCGTCGTTCTGCTCCTGGGCATTCGACACGGCTTTGACGCAGACCACCTCGCCGCCATCGACGGAATGACGTATCACAACGACCGAGCGCGGCCCGGCCTGGCGCGCGTCTGCGGCGTGTTGTTCTCGTTCGGGCACGGGCTCGTCGTCGTCGCCGTGGCGCTCGGCGTGTCAGTGCTGGCCCAGACGTGGCGAACGCCGCTGTGGCTCGAGGCGCTCGGCTCGTGGGTCTCGATCGTCGTGCTCGTGCTGCTCGGTGGCGTCAACATTGCCGCCGTGTTTCGCACGCCCGACGACGAGCTCACGCATCTGAAGGGATGGCGAAGCGGCGTCTTCGCGAGGCTGCTGCGCGCGGACAGTCCGCTCACCGTCATGGCGGTGGGCACGCTGTTCGCCTTGTCGTTCGACACGATCAGCCAGGCGGCCCTCTTCGCCGTGACGGCGACGCAGTTCGGCGGCTGGCAGTCGGCACTCGCCCTCGCGCTGCTTTTTGTCACCGGGATGCTGATGACCGACGGCGCGAACGGCTACTGGATCTCGCGCCTCATCCGGCGCAGCGACCGGACTGCGCGAGTTGCCTCCCGCGTCATGGCCCTCGCCATCGCCGGGGTGAGCCTCATGACTGCCGCGCTGGTGCTGGCGACGCTTCTCGTTCCTGCCGCCGAAAGCTGGGTGCAAGGCAAGGAACTGTGGTTCGGCACCGGTCTCGTCGCGGTGCTGTTCGCAAGCTTTGTACTCGGCCAGCGACTGACCGGTCCAGCGCCCGTCGCGCCCCCGGTGCCCCCCCTCGCGGGACACGTCGAGTAAGCGCCCCGCTAGCCCGCGACCGCTTTGTCACTGTGGGCGTTATCGGACTCGGTCGGCAATCAGTCCATCGACACGCACGCGTGCCGGCCCGCAAAGCGGGTACGTGACCACGCTGATGGAGATGGAGAGATCGCGGAGCCGTTGACGCGTGCCAAACGCGATGGACGACTCGTCAAGCTGGTGCGCTTATTGGCGCGACATAACGCGATGCCGGAGCGCATCGTGCCAACTTCTAGTCCACAGTCGGATGCGGTATTCGACAATCGGATGAAAGCGCGCGCGATGAACGCGCGCAACGAAAACGCAGTGGCCGAATCGAGCACGAGCGGCGTGCGAACAGGC